>DASXGY010000359.1:0-9677 GCA_036488835.1 Acidobacteriaceae bacterium | reverse complement strand
CTTGCGGTCGGCTTCGGTGGCAGCGCGTTGGGTACGCTTGATGGCGACGAGGCGGCGAAGGGTGGTGTCGCGCGCGCGGTAGACCTCGCCCATGCCGCCGGCGCCGAGACGGGCCTCGATGTGAAAACGGCCGGCGAGAACACCATCGACTCCGGGGAACAGTTCCGAGCTAGAGCTCAGATTAGGTTCGGGCGGCGCGGGGTCTGGCATTGCAGATTCGGTCTCCGGGTGGGGACTCCATCGTAGGACGAGACTGAGGCTGCGACAAGTCGCCGCTCCGACACGTCGAGACGGAACCGCGCGAGTTGCCGAGTTTGCCTGGAGCGCGATGGAGCCGTCGGAGGGGCCACTACGAGCGGGAGTGGCTGGATCGTGCGATCGAACAGGCGGCGAAGAAGTCCTGCTTGCTCGTGGACTGCCGCTCCACTATGCTTTCCGGCAGTTTCCTCTCCCACATCCCATCGGTGAAAGAGGCGTTATGCAACGCCGTTCCTTCCTGAAGGCTGCCGCTGCGGCGGCGCCTGCTGCGGGTTTGCAGAATTTTCTTGCCGGTCAGGCACGCGCCCAGGCTGCGGCGTTGCCCGCATCCGGTGCTCTGCATGTTGTTGGCGACGGTGAGGACCGCTCCGGCCATCCTTTCCGGATGCCGACGAGTTCCCTTTCCGTCAAAGTGGCCACCAGCGAAAGCGGCGGCGGACTCTTCGTTGTGGAGCACACGCATCTGCTGCCGGGTGGGCCCGCCCTGCACCTGCACCTGTATCAGGACGAATGGTTCTACGTGATGGAGGGAGAGGTGGCCTTTCAGCTAGGCGAGCAAAGGCTGCACCTGCATGCAGGGGAATCTGTTCTGGGTCCGCGCCGCGTGCCGCACACATTTTCGTCGATGGGCGCAGCGCCCAGCCGTGTGCTGATCGCCTTCTGTCCGGCGGGGAAGATGGAGCAGTACTTCCGCGATATTCAGGATCCTAAGGTACAAGCCTCCGATGCGGAGGTCATGCGGCGTTACGACATGGAGCGGATTGGGCCTTCTCCGTTTTGGAAATCCTAGGCTGGCCCGGCGTGTGTGCTGGACGAGCGGCGCTACGTGCCGCGATATCGACGGAAGATATCCTTCGACTACGCGCTGTAGCGCTGCGCTCAGGATGACACGGGTTGTGAGGCTGGAACTTCTACGCGCGCGGATTTGCGTGCGATGAGTGTGGCGACGATGGCGGCGCCGAAGCCGTTGTCGATGTTGACGACGGTGACGTTGGGCGAGCAGGAGTTGAGCATGCCGAGCAGCGCGGCGACGCCCGAAAAGGCTGCGCCGTAGCCAATGCTGGTGGGCACGGCGATTACCGGCGCGGGCACGAGTCCGCCGACGACGCTGGGGAGTGCGCCCTCCATGCCGGCGCAGACAATGGCGACTTCGCAGCGCTGCAGGCTTTCGTGGTGCGCGAGCAGGCGATGGAGGCCGGCGACGCCGACATCGAAGAAGCGTTCGACGGGCGCGCCGAGAAAATCAGCGGTGACGGCAGCTTCTTCGGCGACGGGGAGATCGCTGGTGCCGGCGCAAAGCACGGCTACGGTGCCGGCGGGAGTGGGTTGCGACGCAGGCTGGCGCAGGGTGGCGGCGCGCGCGATCGAGTGGAATTTGGCGGTGGGCACGCGCGCCGAGATGGCCTGCCATGCTGCTTCGCTGACGCGGGTGGCGAGCACGTCGGAGCCTGCGGCGGCGGTGCGGGCAAAGATTTCCGCGACGTGCTGGGGCGATTTGCCCTCGGCGTAGATGACTTCGGGGATGCCGAGACGCAGGCCGCGATGATGGTCGATGCGGGCAAAGCCGGCATCCTCGTAAGGCATGGTGCTGAGGCGTTCGAGCGCGGATTGCGGCGCGAGCGCGCCGGCGCGCACGGCTTCGAGCAGCGCCAGCACGTCGTGTCTATTCATTCACCGTGGCCTTCCGCGCATTCGTAACTGTCTCACGATCATCTAACCGCTCGTTCCATGCTTGTAAGGCCGCGTCGATGACCTGCTTGAGCGGGACGCGATGCTCGAGGGCCCTGGTGTGGCAGTCTTCGTACTCGGGCTGGGCGTGGGTGATGTTGCCGTCGGTGATTTGGCCATCGAGGAGGGCCGTTTTGATGCGGACCGCGCCGTACGGCGTGACGACGGTTGCGTGGGTGCGATCGAGGGTGCGGCGCTGCTCGGTGCGGCTGCGGACACCGAGGGTGGAGGTCTCGCGGAAGAGCAGCTCTTCGAAGCGCGGCGCGTCGGCGGGGCGGCAGAGGATGGTGATGAGCGTTCCGACGCGACCCTTCTTCATCATGACCGGAGTCGTCATCGCATCCAGGGCGCCGTGCTCGAGGGCTAGCTGCGTAGTGTGCGCGATGATTTGCGGGCTGAGATCGTCGAGGGCGCATTCAAGGACGCTGATCCGTTCTCGGCCGACCACTTCACGAGTGGCCGGATCGCGCGCGATGGCGTCATCGGCGGCGAGAGAGATGGATTCGCCGATGCTGATGCGCAGGACGTTGGGGAAGCGCGCGGGATTCCGTGATCCGGCGCCATAACCGATGTGCTCGAAGGCCGCGATGGGGCGGGTGAATTCGCAGCCGAGTGCGCGGAGCAGCGCGGCGCCAGTGGGGGTGACGAGCTCCATGGCGGGCCCTTCGCTGTAGGTAGGGATGCCGCGCAGCAGCGAGGCCGTGGCGGGCGCGGGCACGGGAAAACGGCCGTGCGCGCAGTCGACATAGCCGCTGCCGACGTTTACCGGCGAACAATACCAGCGGTCGAGATGGAGAGATGTGAGACCGACAGCGGCGCAGGTGATGTCAACGATGGCATCGACCGCGCCCACTTCGTGGAAGTGCACCTGATCGAGAGGGACATTGTGGATGGCGGCTTCTGCCTGGCCCAGGAATTCGAAGGCACGGAGCGCAAGTGCGCGCGCATCGGATGGCAGCGGCGCGTGGTTCAGAATTTCGCGGATCACCGGCAGGGTACGGCCGTGCTGGTGCGTATGAGGCGGCGTGTGTTCGTGGTGATGCGAGTGTTCGTGATCATGATGATGGTGATCGTGATCATGACTGTTCGGATGATCGTGCGGCGCGTCGACGTCGTGGCCATCCACGAGCACGCGCGCTTTTCGCGCGCTGATGCCGCTTCGGTCAACGGAATCAAAGACGAGGGTCGCGCCGAGGCGGAGGGTCGCGGTGGTTTGCTGGAGGAGCGCGGACGAGACGCCAGTGTCGACGAGGGCGCCGAGCAGCATGTCTCCACTGAGGCCGGCGAAGCATTCGAGATAGCCAATGCGCATGGTTGATTCTCTCTGATGCACCGAAGCTGCTATTTGCCGTTGCCGGTGAGGACGGTGAGCGGCAGCACTTCGTTCATGGAGCCGGAGCGGTAGCCCTCGCAGTCGATAGCCGCGTACTGGAAGCCGGCGCCGCGGACGGCGGCGCCGATGCGCTGGAAGGTCTCGCGGTTGAGGGCGGCGTCCATTTCCTCCGGTGCAATTTCGATGCGGGCGACAGCGCCGTGGTGGCGGACGCGGAAGCGGCGCAGACCGAGTTCGGCGAGCGCATCTTCGGCACGTTCTACTTGTTCAAGCACCTCGGGGGTGACGCGGCGGCCGTATTCGATGCGGGAGGAGAGGCACGCGGATGCGGGCTTGTCCCAGACGTCGAGCGCGGCGGCGCGGGCGAGGGTGCGGACGTCTTCCTTCGTCAGTCCGGCGTCGGCCAACGGCGCAAGGACGGCGTGCTGTGCGGCGGCCTGCTGGCCGGGGCGGTAGTCGCGGGTGTCGTCGGCGTTAAGACCATAGGCGACGTGCGCGATGCCGCGGGCGGTGCGCTCGCGCTCGAGGACGGTGAATAGCTCGTCTTTGCAATGGAAGCAGCGGGTGGCGTCGTTGCGCGCGTAGTCCTCGCTGGCGAGCTCGCCGGTGGCGACGGTGACAAGCGGAATGGATTGCGAGGTGGCGAAGGCGACGGCCTCGCGCAGGTGACGGCGCGAGAGCGAGGCGGAGTCCGCAAGGATGGCGAGCATGTTGCTGCCGAGCACGGTGTGGGCGGCGTGTGCGAGATAGGCGGAGTCAACGCCGCCGGAGTAGGCGACGATGACGCTGACGAGCTCGCGTAGCCGGCCATGGAGGGCGTCGCGCCGGGCGAGCAGCGCAGCGGAGAGATTCTGCGCTCCGGTGACTTCAACGGGGTGCGCGTTCGGTAGTGGCTTTGCCGACATATATCTGTTCACCCGAGAAACTGCGGGTTGTGGACGGTGCCGTCGAACATGGTGGAGGTTTTGTACTTCTCGTATTGTCCGGCGACGGAGGCGTTGGCGGTCTTGGCGAGCAGTGCGGTCATGGCTTCGTGCGGCATGGGCTGGAAGTTGCGCGCGAGGGTGAGGGCCTGATTGAGGATCTGCATGGAGTCGCAGCCGGTGATGGTGAGGGAGACGGGCAGGCTCATGGCGTAGTGCAGGAACTCGACCGGCGTGGCGGTGTTGCTCTTAAGCAGAACGCCACTGCCCATCGGCTTCATGCCGAGGATGCCCATGTTGTGTTTGCGCGCGACCGGCAACACCTTCGTGGTGAAGCTGTCGTAGTGCGCATCCATGAGGTTGAGGGGCATCTGCACCGTATCGAAGGCGAAGCCGTGGCGATCGGCGGTTTCGATCATGCTGAGGTGAATCTCCGGGCTCTTGTGGCCGGTGAAGCCGATATAGCGAATTTTTCCTGCCTTCTGCGCCTGCTTGAGAACGTCGACGACGTAGCCGGGCCGGAAGGCCTGCTCCGGGTCGCCGGGGCGGATGACTTCGTGGATCTGCAGGAGGTCGATGTGGTCGGTTTGCAGGCGGCGGAGGGAGTCTTCGAGCTGCTTCTGGGCGGCGGCAGGGGTGCGGCCGTCGATCTTGGTCATCAGAAAAGCTTTCTGCCGATAGCCATCCCGGAGGGCCAGACCCATGCGGCGCTCGCTTTCGCCGTCGTTGTAGTCCCAGCAGTTGTCGAGGAAGTTGACGCCGGAATCGAGACCTGTGCGGAGGATGCGGACGGCCTCCTGCTGGGAGACCTGGGGCGCACCGATGTGATAGCCGCCGAGGCCGATGATGGAGACGGACTGGCCGGTGCGGCCGAGGGTGCGGCGGGGAATCTCGCCGGGGGCGGCAACGGCCTCTTCCCGCAGGGCGACAAGAGCAGCGAGAGCGGCGGCGGACTTGAGGAAATCGCGTCTCTGCATGATCAGCATCTCCTTCATTATGCGATGCACACCTGAACCAAGCTGGCCGCTTTGCCTGCCGGGCCGCGCAGATTAGGCTAGAGGAAGCCGCATTGAGAACGATCCCCTTCTTCCGAGCCAGTACCCCGCTGACCCCTGCCGAACGGCTGGCCAAGCGACACCTTGTCTTCAAGGATACGCTTGCGCTGCTGAGCATTTTCGCTGTGACCTGTGTGCTGGCGGTTCTGACCTGGCTGATTTTCCGGTCCTATTCACAACATCAAAGCGACGCGGCGGCGCGCTGGAAGCGACGCGGCGAGGAAGCGCTGAAGCATAACAATGCGCAGGCAGCCGTGTACGACCTGCGGACGTCTCTCGGTTATGGGCCGGATGATCCCGGGACGGAAATAGAACTGGCTCAAGCGTTGGCTGAGATCGGCACCCCGCGAAGTCTGGAGGAGGCTGCCGTCTACCTGAATACGCTTTGGGAGAAGGAGCCGGGAAACGGGAACATCAACCTGCAACTGGCGCGTGTGCTGGCGCGGCAAGGGCAGGTGGCGAGCGCCCTGGAGCACTACCATGCGGCGGTCTATGGCGTGTGGGAGGGCGAGGGCGCGGTACAGGGGCGGCAGGCAAGGCTGGAGATGGTGCGGTATCAGATCTCATTGGGGCGCTTCAACGATGCGCGCGGCGAACTCCTGATTGCCGCCGGTAACGATACGTCCACCCCAACCTTGATGGAGGTGGCCGGCCTGCTGGCCGAAGCGCATGCTCCGGCCGATGCGCTGCACCTCTATCAAGAAGTGGCGGCGCGGCGGCCGGTCGTGGTGCAGGCGCTGGAGGGCGCGGGGCAGATGGCGTTCCTGCTGGCGAGGTACAGGACGGCGCGGACTTATCTTGACCGGGCACTGAATGCGAGCAACGCCGCGCATCCGCTGACGGACCGCGCTCTGGTGGAGAAGAATTTGCGAATTGCGAACGCCGTGATGGCGATCTACCCGTCGCCGGAACTGCCGCAGCGGGAGCGACTGCGGCGTGTGGTGCGGGCCTATGAGGTGGCCCGGAAGCGGTATATGGCGTGTGCGAACGGGACCAGCGGCCAGAGCAACGGGCCGCAAAACGGCAGGGCGCAGATAGAGAACAACGACCAGATGACCGCGCTGGGGAACCGCTGGCAAAGCGAGCGACCACGGCTGACGGTGGCCGCACTGGCGGACAGCGCGCAACTGGAGCAGGCGACGATGCAACTGGTGTACGACACTGAGCAGGTGACGGAGCGCGCGTGCGGAGAGCCGACTGGCGAGGACGAGGCGCTGCTGCGCATTGCGACTTCGCCGGACTCGGTTGATCAGTAAATGAACAAAAGCGAAATGAACAAGAGCGAGATGAGCGAGACGAGATGAGTAGAGCGGGCACACAGAACGCATGAGCACGACCGAGACAAACGCACAGTCGAAGACGGCGACAGAGGCGGCAGCGCTGCCAGAGAATGCCGCGAAGGAGACGATGCCTTCGATTGAGCCGCTGCAGATGTCGCAGATCGACATGTTGAAGATCGCGCCGACGCGCGACGAGCGGCTGTTCCTGGTGCTGTCGATCTTCATCGGCATCATCTCCGGTCTGCTGGTGGTGAGCTTCCGGGTGGCGATCAACTGGATCCAGGCGCTGACGCTGGGGTCGGCGCCACAGCCGGGACTGCTGCGGCTGATCTTTGTTCCGGTCATCGTGGGCGCGGTGGTGGCGGCGCTGGTGCAGTGGTGTTTCCCGGCGGCACGCGGCAGCGGGGTGAACCAGACCAAGGCCGCGCTCTACATCTACAACGGCTATATCTCCTTCAAGACAGTGATCGGGAAGTTCATCACGTCGGCGCTGGCGCTGGGCGGCGGCTTCTCGCTGGGACCGGAGGACCCTTCGCTGCAGATCGGCGCGGGCGTGGCTTCGGTGATCAGCCGCCGACTGGGCATGAGCCGACAGCGGTTGCGACTGTTCGCGCCGGTGGGTGCGGCCGCGGGATTGGCGGCGGCGTTCAACGCGCCGATCTCGGCGATCCTGTTCGTCATAGAAGAGGTCATCGGGCGGTGGAGCGCGGCGGTGCTGGGCTCCGTGGTGCTGGCGGCGATTTCAAGCGTGGTGGTGGCGCGCCGGTTCTGGGGATCGGAGCCGATGTTCCAGATTCCCTCGGTGACGGTGACGGACTCGCGGGAGATGCTGGCCTATGCGGTGCTGGGCGTGATCGGCGGCCTGGCAGCGAGCATTTTCTCGCGCTCGCTCGGCTACCTGCGGCCACGGCTGCGCAATCTGCCGCGTTGGACCTTCTATGTGCAGTCGCCGATCGCAGGGCTTTGCGTGGGTCTGATCGGCTTCTTTGGCTTTCCGCAGGTCATGGGGGCGGGCTACGAGGTGATGGACCATGCCATGCATGGGCAGTTCACGTGGAAGCTGCTGCTGGCGCTGGCGCTTTTGAAGATCCTGGCGACAACGATTTCGTTTTCGAGCGGGACGCCCGGCGGCATGTTCGCGCCGACGCTCTTCATTGGAGCGATGCTAGGGGCTTCCATCGGCACGTTCGAGAAGATGTACTACCCCAATCTGCACATCACGGTAGGCGCCTATGCGCTGGTGGGCATGGGGGTGCTGTTTGCGGCGTTCCTGCGTGTGCCGCTGACGTCGGTGTTCATGGTGCTGGAGGTGAGCGGGAACTACTCCATCATTCTGCCGGTGATTCTGGCGAACACGATTGCGTACCTGGTGTCGCGCAGCCTGCAGCCGCATGCGATCTTCGAAGTCTTCACGCAACAGGATGGGCTGGATCTGCCTTCGATGGAGGAGCAGCGGGAAGAGGTGGTGCTGCATTTGGAGGACGCGCTGCGTCCGTTGTCTGTACCGGTGATTGATGCGGGCACAACGCTGAGCGCTGCGCTGGCGGAACTGGACGCGAAGCATGCGGAGGTCTTCCTGGTGCGGCTGCCGGGACATGCCTGGTATTCGATGACGCGAGCGGAGCTGGGCTCGCTGGCTGCGGTGACTGCGCCGGAGACGGTGGTGTCCAACGTGCTGAAACCGGATCGTATTCCGCTGCTGTTTCCCGATCTGCCGCTCGACTCGGCGCTACCGCACCTGGCGCGCTGGCCGATCCTGCCTATCCAGAACCGTGCCAGCCGTGGCGCCATTGAAGGCACGGTGACGCTGGCTGACGTGCTCTCCCGTTACCAGGCCACCTGAAGCCTGCGCCCCACGGAGCAGCCGGAGCAGTGTGGCACACTGGTGTGACGTGCGTACCCAGATCGCTACAAGATGAGCCTGAACCAGCGCTTGATTGCCGGGTTGTTGCTGCTGGTGGCCCTGGTCACAGCGGTTGCCGTGCTGACTGTAAGCGCGCTGCGCGGAGCCGCACCACACGGGCTGGCCCAAACCACGACGGTCGTGGCATGGGTCGCGATTCCCGTCGCCATCTGCATCGCCATTGGGCTTGCAATGTCTGTCCTGGGCCCACTGCGCCGCGCGGCGGAGCAGGCGCGGGCTATCGGACAAGGCAACCTGGAGCAGCGGCTGGAGTGGAGCGCGGATGACAGCCTGGGGCGAATCGCCAACGACGTGAACCGCATGGTGGTAAAGGTGCGCGATCTGCGGGAGACCGAGTTCGGGCGCAAGCAGATGGAGCACCAGCTCTCCGACGCGGTGGTGCAGTCGATCTTCGAGCCGGTGATTGTGACCGATGCGCGCGGGCAGGTGCTGAAGTTGAATACCGCGGCAGAGCAGCTCCTGGGCGAGGCGGCGGTCGACCGGATGGCGCTGGAAAACACTCCAGGCGGACAAAAAATATTGAAGGCGGTGCGCGATGCCGTCTCCATGCAGCGGCCGGTGGCGCACGAAGGCGAAGCGGCTCTGCTGCCGATGTGGATTGGCCAGGCAGAGCGCAGCTATCGGCTGCGGACGACGCCCATCCGCGACAATGATGGCAAGCTGCTGGGCGCAGTGAGTGTGCTGGAAGATGTGACCGAGCTGCAGGACCTGGACCGCTTCAAAACACGCTTCATCGCAGTAGCCTCAGACAAGCTGCGCACGCCGCTGGAGCAGTTACGGCTGGCACTGTACTCGCTGACGAAGGGCTTTGCCGGCGATCTGCGGCCGTTGCAGAGCGACTTGATCAACGGCGCGCAGGAAGAGGCCGAACGGCTGAATGACCTGATGGCGGACCTGATCGACGTGGCCGAGCTGGACACCGGCCGCCGCGAGCTGCGCATGGAACGGCTGCGACCCATCGACATTCTGCGCGATGCCGCTCTGCGCTTTCAGGAGGAGGCGCGCAAGCGCGATGTGCAAATCCAGATTGAGGCGTTCAGCGATCTTTCGCCGATCCACGGCGACCGGCGCGCGCTGAAGAGTGTGATGGACAACCTGCTGTCGAATGCGCTGCGCTTCACGCCGGCGAAGGGCACTATCGTGCTGCAGGCGGAGGAGCAGAAGAAGCGGGTGCAG
>DASXGY010000264.1:0-11164 GCA_036488835.1 Acidobacteriaceae bacterium | reverse complement strand
GTCATCCGCCGGTCACCGCCACCAACACCTTGTCGGCATTGGATGCCGTCAGGGTCATCGCGCCGCCGCTATTCTTCAGCCCCGGGAAGGTGTACAGCGTATCCGTCGCCACCTGACCGGTCAGCAGGATGCTGCGGGCCGTGCCGTCCTCACCCTTGAACCCGGCGATGGTCAAAGTCGTGCCGGTCGTGGCCGTAGCCAGAATCAACACAGAAACCAAACGGGTATCACCGGCCGTTCCATTCGTATTGCCGATGACCCCATTGGCGACAGGAATCGCGGAGGTGGAGTGTAGAAGCCGCGGATCGACGACGACATTCGCGACGTCCATTACTGAATACCGTTCGGAAGAGGCAACTGGCTCGGCCGATTAACCTCAATCAGGTACGTACCGGCGGGTGGCGTCAAGGACCCTGCGGTGTTGTTCTGAAAGCTGACTCCGAGCGTGTTGTTTGAAACAACCCTGGTATTGACGATGTCCACCAACACAGTCCAGGCCGCTTGGAGTGTGATGTTGGAGATCTGATCGCCTACGAGGATTCCAGGGACTGTAAAGGTCTGCTCGGCGGATGTAACCGTTGCGACAGCCACTGGAGTGAGCGGCACGGACAGCACAAAGCTGCCTTGAAGATTGCCGCGGGTGATGTCGTTTTGCATGTCGATTTGCTCCAAAGAACGGGCGGCTCACAACCGCCCGAATCAGGGACCTCAGGAGAGGTCGTACCCGTACACGAAGATGTCCGCCGTGGCATTCGCGAGCGCGGTGCCGCAGTTGACATACAGGTTGGGTGTGGTGTTGGGCAGAATCAGCGCCGTACTCGCCACCGTCGCCTGGAATACGACCGTTTGCGAGGTATTTGACGCCAATGCGGCCTGAGCCTTGATGGCCGTACCGCCACTCGCCGCCGCCGTGAACACGCCGATGCTGGCGCTCGCAATGCTTCCGCCTGCCCCTGAGATCTGCGCATTGGTCACCACGATATTGGCGACCGAATACGAAGAGGCGTTCAGGATCGGCAGCAGCGTATCGCCCGTAACCGACAGGTTGATGCCGCGTACGACACCGAGCAGACGCAGCGCGTTGGTCAGCACCGGATTGGAGTTGACCTGCGTGTTGACCGGGATGGTGGTCAGCACGCTGTTGGGGGTGAGGGTTTGAGCCGGCCCCGGATTGACAGTAGTCATGTTGAATACTCCTCAGCCGTTGACCCGGATGCCGAGCGTCCGGTAGATGGATGCAGGGCCATACAACACATCCGCGCGGGTCGGCTCGGAGTCATTGTTGATGGTGTATTGAGTGACGACGCGGATGCTCATACCGACGTCTTCGTCGTCAAAGGCACGCGCGGCGAACTCCACGCCTCGAGGCAGCGGCAGATCCGCGAACGCCAATGCATAGGCGTACTTGTGGAACACCAGCGACTGGGGCGAAGTCTGGTTGGCGTTTCCGGTGCCACCATTGACCGTGATCGTGGCGCCCGAAGCCGGAGCGGCGGTCACGTTCTGGAACTGACCTGCACTGATGCAGCAATCCCCGATGGTGAGGGTCAATGTGCCGGTACCCGAGCTCGTGTACTGACCGGTGACCGGGTTGAACGTACCTGCCGCCAGCGTCGCCGAACCGAAGGTGAGTCCCGGGGCGGCCGCGCCGTTCGGAGGCGTGACAAAGCCACCGGGCGGCAACACCACAAACTGACGCAGCGTCTTGCCGTACTGCAGCCGGTTCTGCGGATTGACCGGGAAGACACCGGCGAACTGGATGATGTCGCCGACCGTGATGACCGCGGTGGAGGCCGTCCAGCCCTGCGTGCTCACCGTGCCGGATTGTGCCCAACCAGAGGTCAGGAAGGCCGTTCCGGCGATCGGGGTTGTCAGGACGGGAGTGCCGCCTTGTGCGCCGGTCTGGAACACCGGGATGTTTTGATCTTCCCACCAGTCCAGGCCCGCGAACTCCTTCGCGATCATCCCCGCATCGATGTACTCGCTGATCTTGGCCTGGGGATTGAAGAGTCCCTGCACGGTCGCGACCATCGAAGACATGCTGATCGGGTCCAGCACGGCATTCTTCTCGCCCTCGCGCGGACAGGCTTCGGCCGCCAAGATTGCGCGCGCATCGGTGAAGAGTTTGAGCGAGTTGGGGCTGACGCCCGGGGTTCCGACGCTGATGGCCGTATTCAGGTAGGCGTACTGCGCGGTGTCCGAATCGACGCGGTTGGCAACCGTGGCGATCTGCGGACGCAGAATCCGCTTCTTGAACATGTCCATGCTCAAGGCTAGATCCTGGGTCGTGAACTGCACGTCCACGTGGAACTGGTAGTTCAGGGCGACCGGGATCGACTGCTCGAAGGTGTCTTCGACGTTCAGCGGTGGGCCGTAGGTGCCCTTATAGCGGGGTGGCCGACGGATGTTACAGATGGCACCGATCTTCGCTCCGGTCTGGGCAAACTCATCTGAGTACTGCCGCTCGACGCGGTTGGCGATGATCAGCTCGTTTTCGAGTACGACGAGGGCCTCATTGGTGATGTAGGCCATCGTCAGGAGCTGTTGAGTCATGTGTTGAGTTCCTGGAAAGTGTTTTCACAGGAGCCCCTCACCCATCAGTGTCGCTTGCGCGCGCGCTCACGCTCGTAGGCCCGCAACTGCTGGAAGTTCATCTTCGCAGGGTCGGTGACTACGCCGCTGGTGCCTTCGCCATTCAAGGGAGTGATGGGAGCAGGTGCTCCGCCGCGCTCTGGACGCGTGATGGAGGTCACCGTGGCTGTCGGCTTGGGATCAGCCTTCGGTGGCGACATCAACTTGTCCCTGAGCCTGCCGATCTCGGCCGTGCCGAGACGGGCAGTCATGTTCGAAATACGGTCTCTTTCCTCGGGATTCTTGGCGAAGTAGTACGCAAGCTCACCCGCGAACTCTGCATCTTCATGCATGTAGTCCAACACGTATTGCGGCACCTGATCGGCCGGAGTTCCCTTGATGGAACTCAACACTTCATCGAAGTCCGGATGTCTCTTGCGAGTGTCATCCACACTTTTGATCAACGCTTTCTGACGCTCTGCCTGCATGGCAGCTTGTTTCTCATCAGCCTGACGCTGACGCTCTTTCTTGACCGCTTCCTCGGCCTTGAATTCGACCTTGGCATCGGTGTACTTGTCCCAATCCAACTGCCCGTTGGCATCGCGGTAGAGGAATTTTCCTTCCGCGTCCTTGTCGTCGGGCGTGGGCTGTTTCAATTCGGGTTCAGCGGCCTTGGGAGGCTGCTTTTGTGCTTCCAACTGGGCGAGGCGACGCTCGGCCTCTTCGGCCCGTTTGTCGGCCAACGCGCGCTGGTTGTAGAGGGTCTCAGCCAGCCGTTCGTTCTCGGCGGCGAGTTCGCGCGCTTCCATCATCGCGCGATGCTTTTTGCCTATCTTGCGGCGGACGGTCTCGGAGAGGTCCTTGTCCTCTGGATCCAGTCCTTCGTTCGAATCGCTTTCCGGCTGCGCGTTACCTTCAGCCGCACCATCCTTAGCTGCTGCTCCACTTCGTGCCACGTCAGGAGTCTGTTTGCCATCGCCCAACTCCGTTGTTTTGGCATCGGCCTTCACTTCGAGCGGTGGCGCCTCACCGGGCTTCGATGCCTTGTGGTTCTCCACATGCGTCGATTTGCCCTCGGTGACAAACGCAACCAGACCTTCGGATGTGACGACCTTACCCATGTGTGATCTCGTGTGAAACTGTCATGGGCTCAAACCACCATTGGATGCTGAAGCCCGAATGACCGTGGTAGCAAAGCACTCGCTGTCCCCAGCGTTCTGTATCGGTATTGATCTCGTAACCGATGCCGTAACTCGGCAGGCGAACGCGGATGACGCGCTCTTGCAGTCCACAACTGCACTCCATCACGGCGCATTCCAACCGCCTGCCAAAGAAGGATCGACGGCTCACGAGTTTTCGTGGGAAATGCCTGCCCCAACTCATTGGGCCGCTCCATTCGATCTCTCAGCCTTTTCGGCCGCTGCGGCGGTCATCGCCGCCAGTTCTTTCTCGTGCGTCCGGTCCTGATTGGAATCAATCAGCTTGGCGCCCGCATTGATCTCAGCCACGTCATGCGCCGTGACTGCCTGAATGTGTGCCTTCTCGATTTCGGTGGTCGCACGCACATCGGTATCGCGCCGTTTGGTCTCGGCGTTGGTTTCCGTGTCGTGCGCCTTGACGGTCGCGCGCATGTGCTCGACGCCCATCTTGTATTTGATCTCCAACTGCAGGTTCTGAATGGTCTGTTGAGCCTGTTGGAGTTGGGATGCGAGCGAGGTGACGATGCCCTGCGCTTCCTTGGGCAGCGCCTCGATGGCCTTCTTCATGCCTTCCGGATTGCTCGCGGTCAGCCGGTCCGCCATGTCATCCATGTCATACGCACGGAAGATGAGATCCGCGCCGGTTTTCGCAGCCACTTCCGCGATCGGCGGGATGCGCAGCACATCCGTGAGCAGTTCAGCATTCTCCTGGCGCTTGGTCTCATAGCCCGGCCCGGTGTCCATCACGACGTCGTACCGGCCCACCGTGAGGTTATTCTTCACCTCCATGATGGCGCGGGTCTGCGGATCCAACACGCGTTGGTTGATCTGCACCATCTGCGGAACACCGTCTTCGCCGATGATCCGTTGCATCCGCTGCGTCGAGTAGTAGTACGGAATCTGATCGAGCAGGATCTCCCCGATGTGGGCGATGAACATCGTCTGGTTGTCGTAGTACTGAAAGTGACTGCGATCGGTTTGGGACTGGCGCTCCCGCAGCGCTCGACCGGAGACGACCGCGCCGGGCACATCGGCGCGCGGATCGTGCGGCATGCCCGCGAGGGACATCAGATCCTGCATGGCGCCCTGGCGCGCGTTCACGACGCCCGCCGGGATCTCCACGGCCTGGATACGCTGCGGCGGCGGCAGCGCGGGGGAATCAGGATTTTCGGGATTCAGCGTGACCGGCTTGTAGGTCAGCACGCTGTGGGGCTGTTGGTTCGCCGTCTTCCACTCGCGATGCCCGTCGATCTGGCCCTCGGCCACGATGAACGGGGCGCGGGGCGCGAGCGCCACCAGTTCGGTCTCGCAGGTTGCCCAGTAGTTCAACATGCGATTGGAGTCTTTGAGATCCCGGATCATGCCGCGGCGGCGGATCTGGCCGTTCAGCTCGAGGACGTTGCCCTCGCACCGCGCGACGGGAATCCAGTGGCCGGGAATGGGGCCTTTGTCGTCCTTCAATCCGTACTGCCGGCGATCCACCACCGTGTAGCCGTTCAACTTGAACCATTCGATCACGCGACGATGGCTCATCCGCACCATTTCATCGCCGGTCTGTGGATCCTTCGCGACCGTGATGGGCATGGGATTGCCCTGCTGATCCATGAGCGCGGCCAATTGATCCTTCAGCCGCAGGTAGTCCTTTTCGTACAGCGTCGTGCCGTCGGTGAGCTGATAGAGCTTCTCGGGGATGCGCGTGACGCGGTAATACTCGGCCAGGCGGATCTTGTGTTTGCTCTCCCACATCTTGCCGACGTCACCATCGCCGGCCCGGGTGTAATCCGCATTCTGCGCGCGGGGATAGAGACGCTTGTACTTCGAGCGCTTCATCTCGTGCGTGATGATGAAGAAGTCCCGATCCGCACCCGTCGGGAGCTGCGCCATCGGATCGTCGTAACAGGTGAACTGGTTGCGGATGGCCTTGATCTTCAGTTCCTGATCAAAGCTGTCGGGAGCGACGAACTCCCCGATCACGCGCGCGTAGCCCCAACCGATCTTCACCGCGCTCTCACCGGCCGTGTCATAGGCGTTGGAGGCCTTGCTGATGTTCTCGATGTGCCGGATCAGGCCGCCGACCACCTTGGCATCTTCAACCCGCGCACCATCACCGACCGGGTGCACTTTGATGCGCGGACGCTGAGCGCGCAGGTTGTTACACACCTCGCGCACGCAGCGCCGAGTCATGTTGATGGTCAGGCTCGGGCGCTTGTCGATCTTGCGCTGGTTGTAGAGATCGTCCGGCCACTGGAAGCCGTCTTCGAACTCCAGATCCTCGATCGCGTTCTTGGTGTTCTCGCCGTCGGCTTCGATGGAAATGCGCAGCCGCTCGTCGCACTCCATCCAGATTTCCTGGTCGGTGACGGCGGGTTCGTCGAGTTCTCGGGGGATCTGCGGCAAGCACGGCCTCGGCGGTGAAGCGAGGCGAATGTATCACCGGCGAGCTAATAGCGGAAGTATCGTCTCACTGGCGACTCAATGGTGGAATGTTCCACGTGAAACGTCTATTGCGCAAGAATCTTGTCTACTGGCTCGGTGCCAACGGCAGATTCCACCGGTTTCTCCCATCCATGCTTGGCTAAAACCGCTTCCAGCACCCAATCGGGCTCGCAGGGGAAGTCATACCGGAGCTCGTCCAGCATCTGCTCATACGTCTTCTGCGGCTTGCGCTTCATCCCATCCACCCATGGTCGCCACCGACCCGGCGATCACCGACGTTGATCTCGATCGGGCGGGCCCGCGGGCGGGAAATGGCATAGCGCTTCATCATCAGGGCGTAGCGGCTCGCGCTGATCAGATCGTCGTTCAGCTTGACGATGAGCCCGTCCTTGCGATGGTAGAGCTCGAACTCCTCGAACCAGTCGGCCAGGTGTGAGAACACCTTCCAGCGGCCGGTCTCCATGCGCTCGTACATGTCCGTGATGCCCGCTTCGACGCCGTTCGTGCCGTCTTCGAACTGCGCATGCTGGAACAGCATCTTGAGACCGTGCTTCTTATAGATCGCCTGGAGCTGCTGCTGGTCCGCGGCATCGAACTTGCCGCCGGACTGCTTGCCATCATGGGGCCATGACCAGGGAAGCCAGTCGCCCCAGGGCTTGGTCGCTGCGGCGAAGAGCATGGGCGTCTGCGCCTTCGCGCGGTGCGCGGCCATGACGTAGATGCAATCGGAATCGCGATCCCACGCCAGGCGCGCGCCGGCGCTCGGATGGTCCCAGCCGAAGTCCACTCCGCAGATCTGCGGCCAGTGATCGGGGATGGCAAAGGACGCGCATTCGATCTGGTTGCGATCGAAGGGGAAGACGCGGCCGGAGCCCATCTGCGGAATGCCCTGCGTGCGGGCTTTGCGCTCGTGCTCGGGATAGGTCGCGATGATCGCGGCGCGCTGCTCGGGCGTGTAGTGCTCCGCATCGAAGATGGTCATCGAGGTGACGTGTGTTCCCAGCACCTTCTCGAGCAGGTAGCGGCGCACAACGTCGGTCATGCCCATGAGTGGGGTGAAGGTGATCAGGTTCGGCTTCAAGCCCACGTTCGTGCGCGTGAGGCCTTCCATGTAGATCGGTAGCGGCGGCTCTTCGTCGTACCACACGCCTCCGAGAGTCTCGCCCTGCCATTTCTCGCGGCCCTGGTCGTAGGACTTGAAGCCAACCTGACATTCGCCCGCCTGGACGTCGCCGCCGCCGCCCCACTTTACGATGACGGTATCGACCGCATCCGGAACGCCGCGGCGCGGGTTGATGTCCTTGATCGCATCCTTGGGGATCATGCCGGTGCCGTGACAGCCGATGCGGCCGAGCAGGATGCGTTGCGGGTTGTCGCGCGTGCTCTCCCCGGTGACGCCACCCGCCCACCACGGCTCGGGATGCGCAGCTTCGTAGCCCTGCCACCAGCTCGGGTAGCGATTCGTCAGATGCATCGCGACTTCGGCACCCGCGGCGATGGTTTTACCCACCTGGTTGGCGGCCATCAGCAGGCGTTCGCGATGCTCCCGGCCCGCGGCATGAAACTCGCGCTGCTTCGGGTAGGGACGGTACTCAGCGAGCCTATTGAAGCTCTGTCGGCGCTCCCATTCCTTTTCCAGCCGGCTCAGCAAGGCGGCTTCGGAGGAAGGCAATTCCGGCAAGGAGTTCAGCATCGGTCAGATCGTCCAGCGGTTGGGACTGCTCCACTTGTTTGGGCATCAGCGCGGCGACGGCTTTCACGTAGCCCATCGGATCTTCTTTGCGCGCATCCTCAATGGCCTTCTTGCCATGCACGTCGAAATCGTCGGCCAACGCGTTCAGGAAGGCGCCCTGCAGGCGATTGCGCGCGCCCTTGGGCTTACCTCCGGGGTTGGGCGAAGGCTGGCCTGGCTTCCAGCGGGTCTCCTCAGGTGGTGGCGGAGCGGGCATGGCGTGTTTCTGTCGCTTCAGCGTCGATCTTAGCGGCGAGCGCTCTGATTGCAGGCCCAAGCATTCGCTCTTCAAATTTTCGACGAGCACGCGCCTGGAGTTTCGGACCCAGCCATGGGATGCGATAGATCGGGATGCGGCGCCAGAACCAGATGCGATGGCGCCCGCAATGACAGGGTTGCCAGAGAGGGTTTATCACTGAACGGCTGCTTTACGCGCTTTCATGTTCGCTCGATAGAACCGCAATCGATGCGCAGGGCCACCGCGATTCATCATGGCGAGGACTTTATCTGGGTCTTTGGGCCACGGCTCTTCGAATGCGGCCAAGAAACAGGCGGCAACAGGCTCTAGATATTTAATCGCGAACACCTCGGGAGTCAGTTTCAAATCTGCTTCGATCATGTTGATCTCGACGTGAAACTCGTCATCCCCAGTTTGTGGATCAATGGTGAATTGGATTCTCATGCATCATTCCTCCATGAGAGTATGGACGGCGCAAATGACGTCATCGTCTTCTACTGGGGACTCGCATCCCGGGACTTCGCATCGTCGTTTAGCGGGAAACTCCTCGCACACGATCGCGACATCCGCTTCCCGGCAGACCACGACCTCGGTGAGGCCCCACATCACGGTTGTATGCAGGTAGCCGCCGATTTCGAGTCCGCCGAGCTCGACGACATCCCCGACCTTCACATCGCAGGGCAGGAACGCTTTGGAGTCCCACGACTTCGTGCGATTGCCCTTGGGGCCGTCGTACTTCTTCGGGTAGTGTCCCGGACCTACGGCGCGCACGATGCCACGCAGTGGCTTCATGTGGCTGATCACATCGATGATGCCGCTCGGGTTCCACTTCAGCGGCTCGACGATGATCTGATCGCGCAGCGGGCGAATATGGGCGTCCGGCGGGATGAAGGTGAGCAGCTCGTTGCCGATGCGCATCCCACTGTCGAGGATGTTCATGACAGGGCCTTCTTGTCAGCGGCGACGGCTTCACGCATGCCATTGACCAGTTTCAGGTTCACCTGATCCTCGTTCTGCGGGCGCAAATAGCCGAGCTTGAAGTGATCGACGTTCTTCTTCCCGCAGCGGCCATGCTTCTGCAGCCAGACCGTGAACTGTGCCTCGGGCGTGGTGGGCTCATAGAATCCGACGCGGGAACGCTCGGCGAGCTTGATGCCGAAGTCCTTTTCACCCGATTCCGAGCAGGGCTGGCAGACGAGGAAGAGGATGTTGCCTTCACTCATGGGGTGAGCCCCGCCGGATAGTCCTCGGCGAAGAGAAGCTCCTCCGCCTGGCCGCGCACCTCGAGGCGATACACTGGGAAGTCAGGCGTCGAGTCCGGTGGCGCGCCGGACGCATCCAGCAGCAGGTCGAAGGTCGGGCCCTCCTTGCCGAAGATCCGCACCGAGCCGCCGGCGAGGTGGTTGGGCGGCTCGAAGCCTTTGCGCTTCAGGCGCTCACTGTGCGAGCGCACCCATTCGAGGATCTGCGGAAGCTTCTCGGCGTAGGTCACTTGCGTTTCCTCGCCTGCTCTTTCGCGTCCGTGAACCGCGGTTTCTTGGGCTTGGCACCGAGAAATTTCTCGGCGAACCCGGACAGCGTTCGCGGACGATCGGGAGAGGGCATCGATCAGCCCTTGGTATCCATCGAGCCGCCGGGCCCGCGCACATCGCAATGCTCGTGGTGGCTCGGCACCGGGAACTTGATGCCACCGGAATTGCTGCTGCCCACCTTTTCGATGCCGCTCACCTTGGTGGCGGGCGAGTGGCCGCGGTCGGCGCCCTGCTTCATGGACTGGCTGTTGCCCTGATTCTTCTGCGACATGGAAAGTCTCCTAAAGATCGTTTCACAGGCGATTCAATGCCAAAGCGTAAGCTTTTGCGCTCCGGCCGTCCATGGCATCCGGAGCGCGTGACTTATGGGCTCAGAGTCGCCGTGAGGGTGCCAGCGCTGGCCGGGTCCGCGGAGGCAATCACGATCGCGACATCATTGCTGGGATCGCCCTGGAAACCGTCGTTGGTGATCGTGATGGCTTCGTAGACATCGCTACCGGTCAGGGGACTGGAGTCGGTCCAATTCACCGTGGCGGCGCTGGGAGCGAGTTTCGCGATCTCCGTGCCGTTGCGCGTGAGACTCGCGAAGTTGATGTCAGTCAGCGCCAGAGCGGCGCCCGACTTGCGGGTGGTGGGAAATGCGTAGGTACCAGTAACCGTGCTCATGAGCTTGTTTCCTTTGAGAGATACGTGGGTCAAACAGAGATGGCCGGCGTTGGCAGAGCCATGATGGTGCCGAAGGCGATGCGGCCAACACCAGCGCAGAATTTTCATCAGTGACACGCCTTGATCAGCAACACGATGATCACCCCCAACGCGATCAGCGCGCCGAGGCTGACCCAGCCGGGATGCTTTTCGATCCAGCCTTCTTCCTGGTTGAGTTTGTCAACGAGCTTCTGCTGGATGACTTTGGCTTTCTGCGTGTCTTCTTCGATGGACATGAATCCTCCAAACTATGCCAAGCCGCGTTACCGCGAGGCTCGGGTATCAGCGAGTACTTCTTCAGCATTCGATACAACGTTGTACGACTGTATCCGGCCGCTTTGGCGGCCTTTGTGACGTTGCCGTGGTAGGCAGCCAACATCCCCTGCCAATAACCCTTCTCCCATGCATCGCGCTCGCGAAAGAAGCTCATTCAAGGCGATTTCACCGGGGCCGTGCAGGTCGCAATGCCATTGGCTGTCGAACAGGTCCAATTCATCGGCACAAACGTGTCTGGACACGTCGGAGTCACTGGTGGAATCACAGGCGGAGGAGTGACGGGCGGCGTCACTGGCGGAGTCGGCTTTACAAAGCCAAAATCTGACAGCAGATACGTCCACTGCCAAGTCTTGCCACCGTCCAATGTGGTTTTAACGTAGTAATCTTGCGGAAAAGCGCCAGGAAGGCCGCATAGCGACGGTGATCCTGTGGGCTTTGGAGAGACGTTCATCGATACACCGGGGCCCGGATTCAC
>DASXGY010000322.1:0-4404 GCA_036488835.1 Acidobacteriaceae bacterium | reverse complement strand
TCCATCGCATGATCCAGCGCGCGCTCCGCCATGAACTGGATGTTCTCGTCGATGGTGAGCATCAGGTTGTCTCCCGGCTGCGGCTCGCGCGCTTCGCTGCCCAGCACGTGCCGCTTGGCGTCCAGCGCCGTCAGCATGTGTCCCGGGGTCCCGTGCAGATCGTGATCGAAGCGGCGCTCCAGGCCTCCGAGTCCGTCGTCGTCGGTGCCCACGTAGCCAAGCACCTGTGCGGCCAACGCTTCGTTGGGATAGAAGCGCTTGAACTCTTTCTGGAAGTAGATGCCTTTCAGGTTGAGCGCCTTCACCCGCGCAATCGTCGCCGGATCGAGCTTGCGGGCGACCCAGGCGAAGTTTCGTGAGGCGTGGAAGCGCGCGTCGATCTGGTGCGCCGTGGTGAAGCCATCGGTGGGATCCGCGTGAACCACGCCAGCCAGTGCCGCCGCGGTTCGATCCTTATCCTGAATCTCTGTGGGCACGCCGTAGACCGAGTCCACCAGCACCGTCATCGCGAGTTCGTGCAGGTTGCGGTCGTAGAGCACACCGCGGCGCGGTGCTACTTCAAAGGTGCGCTGCTGCTGGCGCATGGCCAGCTCCACATATTCACTGTGCGTGGCTACCTGCAGCCATACCAGCCGCCCCACAATCAGCAGCGCCCAGCCGGCAAATACCAGCGCGACCAGCAAAAAACGCAGCCGCCGCGGTGCCGCGACGACTGCGCGAGTGGTCTGCTGGCTCGGAACGAATGAGAAGCCCTTCAACTGGAACTGGCTCCCTCCGCCAGGTTTGTAAGAACTACTGTTGCATATGGACCTGCGCCATCACCGGCGCGCCCGGCCCCAGATCGGAATCCAGTCCGCTCTCCGGACGAACCACCTGCCCCGGATGCGGCGCATCCATGCCCAGCCGCCGCGCCTCGCGGTCCAGCCGGTTCAGGTCGCAGAGTTGCGCTTCATTCAAACCCAGCTGACGATTCTGCTCCTGGAGTTGCAGCAGCTGCTGCTTCTCCGACTCCACCCGGTAGCCGATCTCAATCGAGGAGAAGTGCTGCCAGCCATAGAGCATCACCATCGCAAACAGCATGGTCATCGCGATTGCGAACCGGCGCATCTCCTTGAGGCGCACCGGGTCGGCCGCCTTGACCAGCCGGGTGTTGTCCAGATGCTTCGCGAAGAAAACTTCCGGGGTTGGACCACGCCGCGCGCGCTGCTGCGCGTGCAACAGCGATTGATTGCGCTCGGCGATCTCGTCAACATTGCGCAACCCGCTCCGCCCTTCGCGGGCGCTGTCAAACCATGTCTGCGCTGCCATCGCCTGTGTCGCCATAGTCGTCCTTCCATCCGGTGCGTACAGCGTTGGCATGCACCAATAGTAGTGCATGCTTGGGGAATCAAACTAGTACACCTTGTGGAACCAAGGTAGTTACTGCCGACCTTGAGTCCACCTCATCAACCTTGTCTGTTGCGCCCTCCCGCGACCGGTTCTGGGTCGCTTGATTCTGGAGGGGATCGTTACTCGGGTGCCGTCTCAGTTGCGTCCTTTGCTACGGTCGGACGGCCCTGCCCCGATCTCCTTAACTCGTTCATTCCGCGCGCCTCCCGCGCCTTCGGCTGCTGGGTCAGTGCGCTCCGCGGCTCGCAGCTTCGCGCTGCGCGATCGCGGATTGCGATCCGTCTCCTCTTCCTCGGCCGTGAGGGGCTTGCGGGAATCAAGGTGGTACATACCTACCCTGGCTCCTTCGCGCATGGCGTCCTTCACCAGCCGGTCTTCCAGCGAGTGGAAGCTGATCACTACCAGGCGTCCTCCGGGCCTCAGCAACCCCGGTGCGGCCTCGAGCAGCGCCTTCAACTCCCCCAGCTCATCATTCACACGAATTCGAAGCGCCTGGAAGGTTCTGGTCGCCGGATGCAATCGCTCCTGTTTCATCGCCGGGGCGGCAGCCGTTACGATCCGGGCAAGTTGTCCCGTCGTCGTAATCGGCCGCGCCCTGACAATGGCTCTGGCGATTCTCCGCGACCTCCTTTCCTCTCCGAATTCGTAAATCAGGTCAGCTAATTCTTTTTCTCCGGCCTGATTTACCACTTGTTCGGCGGTGATTCCCCGGCGCGTGTCCATCCGCATATCCAAGGGCCCGTCCGCCTGAAAACTGAATCCTCTGTGCGCTTCACCGAGCTGCAGTGAACTAACGCCTACGTCTGCCAGCAGCCCGTCCAGGCTTCCCGGCTTCAGCAGCCCTTTCGCCATCGAGAACGGTTCGCCGTGTAAAACCACTTTCGGCATCGCATGGCCCAGCTCTTCTCGCAGAGCATCGAGCCGGCGCGTTGCGATCTCCATTGCTTCGGGATCGCGATCGAAGCCGATAAGCCGGCCGCTTCCGCCGAGCCTCCGTGCAATCTCGATCGAATGCCCCGCCATGCCCAGCGTCGCGTCTGCATAGGTACCGCCCGCGCGCACGTTTAAGGTACGGATCGCTTGTTGTAAAAGAACCGGCACATGTCGTCTTTCATCCGTCATGTGCACCCCCTTGGGGGTCGAAGCCCTTCAAACCTTCGCTACAGCCCCAGCGCTGCCAGCGCTGCCTCGTCTGCCGCGGTCAGCGGCTCAGCATCGAGCTTGGCGCGGAACAGGTCGTGGTTGGCCACTTCCAGGTAGTTCAACTTGCCGAACACCACTACATCGCCAACCGTCTTCGCCGATTCGCGCAACACCTGCGGGATCAGCACCCGGCCCTGTGCGTCCATCTCGGCCACCTGGCCGTAATAACTCGTGCGGTCCAGCCATCTCTTCACTGCTACATCCCGCGAATTCAGCGCCAGCTCTTCCTTCTTTTGCCACTCCGGCATCGGCCAGATCTGCGCCCGCTCACCATTCACGCTGGTGATAAAAAACTGCGCGGTATAGAGCTCATCGACCACCCGCTTGAAGTCGGCAGGGATCTTCAGACGCCCTTTTTCGTCTACGCGGGTTGGGTGATTGCCACGAAACATTGGTCCAAACCCGCCTCAGAGGTGCTACGCTGCTTCATCGAAGTGATTCCGGGGAGTGATTGACTACTTTGGACCACTCTTGACCACTTCCATCCACATCCTAGCCCAGCTTTCCTGCCCGTCAAATGGGAAAAGCGAAAAGCCATTCAGGCAACCTTATCGCTGGGGCGAAACCACCACAGAGTGCGATGGATGTTTATTACTCATCTATAGATAGTGTTTAGTTCTTGGGTTCCCCACTCGCGGAGGCCCTTGTCAGATGCGAAAATTCGCGATATACGCCTTTTCTTCGCCGTTACGGCGGTCACGAAAATGACCTGACTGGGGGATTCCCTGTTGAAAAGTGGCCCCAGATTCGCACCAGCCTGAGGAAAACTCGTCCTGTCGTCAGAAAGAATTTCGTGGTCAGTGATCGCGATGGTGGGCACGAAGCCGCAGTTGCTGCACCCAGAGTAGATAAAGCAGCACCAGCACGTTGAGCAGGGTGATGCCCACCTTCACCCAGGTGAAGTGCCGAACAATCTCGAAGATCTCCCAGGGCAGGAACGATGCAGTCAGACCGATGGTGAGCCACTCGGCCCAGGTCTTCTCCATCGCGAGCCCAATGCCCTCCACGAAATCCAGACTGGCCTTGAGGAAGATGCCCGCGCCGATGAGCCGGATCTTGTGCGGCGTCAGCAGCTGGACCTGGTCGAGCAGGAGATTGACGAAGCGGCTCTCCGGGTCGATCCGCAATGCCAGGGCGAGGCGCAGCAGCAGGTCGCCTACGTCGCGGTGCAGCAGGCGAACGACACCGAACCCCAGGAGCACAAAGAACGTGCCCTCGAGAATCTTGAATGCCCCAATAGTGATCAGCCAGCGGTCGTGACCTTGCCGCGTCCGGCGATGCTGCATTTCTGATCTCTGCGTCCGTTGTTTCGCCATTCGCTCCTATGTATTAGACCATCCCACGGGCGCCGGCTCTGCTCCGAGCCGACACCACAAGCGCGTTTCTCGAGGCCACGCGCTGCAAAACGAGCCGCACCCCTATGGAGAACGTATCTGGGATGCGGCCGGTTCCAGCGGCGGCAGCCGAAGAACCAGACACCGTTTGCGCAGCCCAGTGGCCCCGCATCTACACTTTCCCCATGCCCAGCGCTCCTGCGATGACCGGCCGTGGAGCGAACTCCGAGCAGCGGCGCAAACCGCGGCTCTCCTTCACGACCGACCAGTGGGTTCCCTTCCCGGTGGATCGCGTGTTTGCTCTTTTCGCCGATCCGCTGAACCTGCCACGGCTCATGCCGGCCTGGCAGGACGCACGCATCGACAGCCTGGAATTGCACACGCCAGAAAGTGGTAGCCCGCATGCGGCGGGCCGCGGCTCGCGCATTCTCCTCAGCTTCCGGCCGATCCCGCTCTTTCCGGTGCGGCTCCGCTGGCT
>DASXGY010000231.1:0-4528 GCA_036488835.1 Acidobacteriaceae bacterium | reverse complement strand
TCCGCTGCGGGATGCGCCGAGCGCGAGGCGGATGCCCATCTCCTGGGTGCGCTGCGAGACGGAGTAGGCGAAGACGCCGTAGACGCCGACGGCGGAGAGGATAACGGCGAGCGCAGCGAAGCAGGCGATGAGCAGCATGATAAGGCGGCGCTGCGCGACCTGGTCGGAGACGCGTTGCTCCATGGTTTCTATATTGAAGAGCGGCTGTTGTGGATCGACGGCGAGGACCGCCTGGCGCATGGCGTTGGCGAGAAGGATGGGGTCAGCGGTGCTGCGCAGGGCAATGTTCACGCTGTAGTCCGGGGACTGCGACTCGGGAAGGTAGAACTCCGGTTGCACCTGCTGTTCGAGACCGTTGTGGCGCACATCCTGCGCGACGCCGACGACGCTGAGCGTTTCGTGTCGCGTTGGTCCATCGGGGCGAAGGATGGTTTTGCCCAGCGCGTTTCCAGCGAAGTACTGGCGGGCAAAAGCTCGGTTGACGATAGCGACGGGAAGTGAAGTTGGTGTGTCGTCAATGGTAAAGGCGCGGCCCTGAAGAATGGGAGTACGGACGACCCGGAAGTACTCGGGTGTGACGCTGACGTAAGCCGCAACCTTCCACGCGCTGCTGCCCAGCGGAGGTGCAGGCCCCGGGCCGATAATGAATGCTGAGCCGTCTACTCCGCCGAGCGGGAGTCCGCTGGCGATAGCTGCAGATTGAACAGCGGGGAGCGCCTGGAGCTTCGTGAGCAGATCGTCGACGAAGCGGCGCATTGGTTGTTGTTCCGGGTTGAGCTGATGGTTCGCTGCCGGTGAGGTATACCGGGGCCCGCTGAGGAGCGTGGTGCCGGTGAGCGTGTCGGAGGAGTCGAATCCCGAGTCGTAGCGCATGAGGTTGACAAAGCTGCGGACGAGCAGTCCGGCGGATGCGAGGAGCACGACGGCGAGAGCAACCTCAATGATGAGCAGGCTATGGCGGAAGAAGCGTTGCTCGCGGGCCTGTGTGACGCGCATGGCGGCGGACTGCAGGGCAGTGCGGAGATCGAGACGCGAGCCGCTGATGGCGGGCGCGAGTCCGAAGAGCAAGGTGGTGACGAGTGCGAGGCCGATGACAAAGGCGAGCACCCAGGCATTGATTTCGATGACGGCGCTCAGCTTGCCGAAGGGGAGTTGCAGGAGGTGCGCGATGGGTGACGACGGCGATGTAGTAAGCGTGCCGGTGGACCGGACGAGCGCGGTGATGACGAAGGCGATGACGAGGCCGAGGGCAGCAGCGAGCGAGGAGAGGACAAGGCTTTCGACGAGGAACTGGCGGACAAGGCGGAGGCGCGATGCGCCAAGCGCTCCGCGGAGCGCGGTCTCATGGCGGCGGGAGACAGCCCGGGCGAGCTGCAGGTTGGCGACATTGGCGCAGGCGATGAAGAGCACGGCGGCGACGCAGGCGAGGAGGATAAAGAGCGGCTTGCGACTGTCTCCGGCGATGTGGCGCTGCAGCGGCTCGACGACGACGTGCATGGATTTGTAGTAGGAGACAATTTCCGGGATCGCTTTGTGCCGGCGAGCCTGATAGAAGGTCTGCAGCTCAGCCTGTGCCTGTTGTTTGCTGACTCCGGGGCGCAGAAGGACAATGGCGCAAACGTCCCAAACCGGCTTGTAGATGGAGATGACGGTGTCGCGGCTGAGATCGATGGGGACATAGAGGTCCGGCTCGAGCGTGAGGTCTGGAAAGTAGAAGCTGCGGGGCAGGACGCCGACGATGGTCTGCAGCTTGCCGTTGAGGGCGACGGATTTGCCGACGATGGCCGGATCGGCGTGGAAGTGGTTGCGCCAGATATGGTCGCTGAGGATGACGACGGGTGGGCCGTCGGGACGGTCTTCGTCGTGGGTGAAGAGGCGGCCGAGCTGCGGGACGACGCCGAGGACGGGCAGGAAGTTCGCGGTGACGCCCGTACGATGGACGCGAAGTGGATCGCCCAGGCCAGTGAGGTTTTGGATCCAATCGTTGTATCCGGCGAACTGCTCGAAGGATTTAGTGGTGGACTGGGCGACGACGAAATCTGGGGAGGTGAGCACGTCCGCGTGGAAAAAGGACGGATGCTGCGTGGAGATATACATCAGCCGGTGCGCATCGGGATAGGGCAGCGGGCGCAGCAGCAGTGCGTAGACGGCGGAGAAGATGGACGTCGTGGCGCCGATGCCGAGGCCTAGTGTGATCACCGCGGTGAGGGTGAAGGCGCGGTTGCGATTCAGTTGGCGGAGGGCGTAGCGCGCGTCCTGCCAGAGGAGTTCGAGCTGAGCGCCGGTGCGGCGATCGCGCACGGATTGCTTGACCTGCTCGATGCCGCCGAGGTCCGCGAGAGTGGTGCGGCGGGCTTCCTGCGCGGGCATGCCGGCGGCGATCTTCTCATCGGCAAGCATCTCTGCATACGCACGCACTTCGTCCTGAAGCCGATTTTCGACCTGCTGCTTGCGAAGTAAGTTGCATGCGAGACTTTTCAGCCGGGCCCAGAGTTGCATCGCTGCCTCCTCGTGATTGACCGGCGCTGCGCGCCGATCTTGTTCGAACAGGTACAGCAGATCCTTCGACTCCACCTTCGGTTTCGCTCAGGACGACAAGAGAGCGTGCTGCATCACGGATCCTCCTACGTTGCCTTCAATGCACTCGTCATGGCGGAGACGATCTTGTGCCACTGCTCGGTCTCCTGTCCGAGCTGGCGTTCGCCGGATTTGGTGAGGCGGTAGAACCTGGCGCGGCGATTGTTTTCGGACTCTCCCCAAAAGGAGGTGAGCCATCCGGCCTCCTCCAGGCGATGCAGTGCAGGGAAGAGCGAGCCGGGTTTGACCTGAAAGGTGCCGCGGGTGATCTGGTCGATGCGGCGGGAGACGCCGAGTCCGTGAAGCTCGCCGGTCTTCAGCGACTTGAGGATGAGCAGATCGAGGGTTCCCTGGAGGAGGTTGGTCTGGCTGGAGCTCATGGCCGTCCTATCGACATCCTGTAGGAATGGTGCGACCGCCTCCTATCGAATGTCAATAGGAGGTGGAGGATTTGGCAAGAAATATTGGATATCCAACGATTGCCCGGTTGATTTACGCTGGCATGCCCCCTACAAGGAGAGATCGATGGCTACCATCGTCCAACCGCAGCAACCGACGCACACCGTCCCGCCGACGCAGCAACCTACACCGGAGCGCTTCTTCAATGCGATGAATGCGTTTCACCAGACAGATGCGCTGAAGGCGGCGGTGGAGCTGGAGGTTTTCACCGCGATTGCCGAAGGCAATACGACGGCGGCGGCCATTGCGAATCGCTGCCAGGGCGCGGAACGCGGCGTGCGCACGCTGTGCGACTTCCTCACCATTCATGGATTTTTGACGAAGGATGGGGCGCAGTACGGTTTGGCTCCGGATACGGCCGTGTTTCTCAACCGGCATTCCCCGGCCTATCTGGGGGGCGCCATGGAGTTTCTGGTAAACGCGGAGACGCGCGCGAGCTTTGCTGAACTGGCAGAGGCGGTGCGACGGGGAGGCGCAGCAGGGCAGGGTTCGACAGTGGCCGAGAATCCGGAATGGGTGACATTTGCGCGCGCCATGATGCCGCTGATGCGGATGCCTGCACAGATGATGGCAGCGGAGCTGCGCACAGGCGGCGAAGTGCACAAGGTGCTGGACATTGCCGCGGGTCATGGGATGTACGGCATCGCAGTCGCGAAGGAGAATCCGGGCGCACAGGTGTATGCGGCGGACTGGAAGAATGTGCTGGAGGTAGCGAAGGCGAACGCGGAAGCAATGGGGATTGGCGACCGCTACCACCTGATTCCGGGGAGCGCGTTTGAGACGGATTTTGGCAGTGGGTACGACGTGGTGCTGATTCCGAACTTCCTGCATCACTTCGATGTGCCGACCTGCACTTCGTTCATGAAGAAGGTGCATGGCGTGCTGAAGCCCGGCGGATGCGCTGCGATCCTGGAGTTCATTCCCAATGCGGACCGGGTGACGCCGCCCACGGCGGCTGCGTTCAGCATGATCATGCTGACAAAGACTCCCAGTGGGGATGCCTATACCTTCGCGGAGATTGAGAGCATGGCGACGAATGGGGGCTTTGCACGCGTGGAGCTGTCGCCGCGAGAGATCGGATTCAGCCGGCTGGCGATTGCGTACGTGTGACGGTTTCGGCTTCGGCGAGGCGCGCGGCCTGGGTCAATAGATAGTTGCGCTCAGGGAGGCTGGCGGTTTTCTTCGCCGCTGCACGATAGTGCGCGAGCGCGGCCGCGCGATCGCCGGCTAACTCGAACAGATGGGCGCGGACCGCGTCGAGGCGGTGATGGTGCGAGAGGCGATCGTCTTTATCGAGCGCCTTGAGCAGATCGAGTCCGGCGGCGGGGCCGTGGACCATGGCGGCGGCGACGGCGTGGTTGAGCAGGACCATGGGGTTGTCCGACATGCGGCGGAGAAGATCGTAGAGGGCGAGGATCTGCGGCCAGTCGGTCTCTTCGGCACGCGGGGCCTCGTCGTGGACGGCGGCGATGGCAGCCTGCAATGTGTAACT
>DASXGY010000197.1:0-3252 GCA_036488835.1 Acidobacteriaceae bacterium | reverse complement strand
GAAGCGCGGTCCAAGCACGCCGACGACGGAGTAGGGCTCTCCCTTGACCAATATGGTCTTGCCCAGCACGTGCGGGTCGCTCTGGAATGCCGTGCGCCAGAGTGAGTTGCTGATGATCGCAGCGCGCGGGCCGCCGTCGCGGTCCTCTTCCAGGGTGAAGCTGCGTCCCATGATGGGGAGCTCGCCGAGTGCCTGGAAAAAGCCGGCCGATACCCGCCCCGACGAGACACTGCGCACGCCGACCGGCGTGCGGACGTTGATGGCGTTGCCTCCGGGGCCGCCCATACTGGAGACCGCGGCCTGGACCTGCGGCACCTGGTCGCGAATCAACTCCCATGCCTCGCCATCGATAGCGGTGGAGGGATCAGGGGCGTCCTGATTGGAGACCAACTCGATGCCGGCCAGGCGATCCGGCTGCGGATAGGGCAGGGGACGCAGCAACAGCGCGTTGACCAGGCTGAAGACAGCGGTGTTTGCGCCGATGCTGAGCGCCAGGGTGAGGATGACCGCGAGTGTGAAGCCGGGCGACTGAGCGAGCCGGCGCAGCGTGCCACGGAACGAGACGAGGGACATAACAATACCTCTGGCTCAGAGAACTCGGGCTTCGAAAAAAGGATACGTCGGTTGCCTCAGCCGCGTTCCAGCAAAAAATCCAACGTAAGCTTGGATGCGGCGGCGGGAGGCCAGCCCGCGTGGATGCCGCTCTCCGGGCATTCCCAGGTATCTTTCACACGATGGCCCAGCGCTTCAGGGGGCGCGAAACTCTTTGCGATTCTGAACGGCGATGATAGCTACAAAAAAGGACGCCGGTATTCCCTCCGAAATCGAAGATGCGATGGCCGGGAGTTAATAGCCGGCTGAGATAGAACAATGCGGCTAAGTCGTGAACTCGAGCAGATACGAATACATATTGCTCGACTCCTGATATATCGTAGCTAACCTTCCGCTGCTTCGGGATAGCGCGAGCGCCGCTGCGTAGCTGGGGTAGACGCCGGTCACTTCGGAGCCGATGAAGATGCGGCGCAGGAGCTTCTGAGCTGCCTGATCATGTGAGTAGTTTTATCGAGTGATTCATTTCAGTTGCCTTTGATAGATGCGGCAACATTCACGCACAACCCCTCCATTGTTCCAGCCGTCTATGCAAAGGCGGCGCGCGTGCCGGGCCGCAAGGAGCGTCTCAAATGTGGATAGGAATTGCGATTCTCTTGTTGTTGCTATGGGCCGGCGGTTTCTTTGCGTTTCACGTTGCAGGATTTTTCATTCACATCCTGCTGATCCTCGCGGTGGTGTCCTTCGTGATCCACTTCATTACCGGGCGTCGCGCTGCAGTCTGATCGGCGCGACCGAGAGCGGAGGTATGACCTCCGCTCTTGCTGCGCTGACGGCTATTCGTCGTAGTGGAGCAGGCTGAAGACGTCGAAGTCTTCAAAGCGGTCGCGGCCCTTCAGGAAGTCGAGCTCGATGGCGAAGCCGAGTCCCGCGATGCGGCCGCCGAGTTGGCGCACCAGTTTTACGGTCGCCTCCATGGTGCCGCCGGTGGCCAGCAGGTCGTCGACGATGACGACGTTCTGCCCGGGCTCGATCGCGTCCTGGTGAATCTCGAGCGAGTCGGTGCCGTATTCCAGGTCGTAGGTGACCTTCGCTGTGGGTGCGGGCAGCTTGCGCGGCTTGCGCACCGGCACAAAGCCGGCATTCAACCGGTAGGCCAGCGCCGGACCGAAGATGAAACCGCGCGCCTCGATGCCGAGCACCAGATCGATGTCCCGTTCGAGATAATGCGCGGCGAGCGCGTCGATCAGTGTGGCGAAGCCGAGACGATCCTTCAGCAGCGTGGTGATGTCGTAGAAGAGGATGCCGGGCTTGGGGAAGTCGGGCACGGTGCGCACCAGGCGCTTGAGCGGTTCGCAGTTGATGGGTTCCATGTTTATCGGATTCACGCTCGTCGGATTCACGTTCATCGCTTTGCTGGACATGTTGGGTCTCGACCCTTCTTCTCTGTTGTTGTGTACGCGCGTAGATTATGCTGCGGCCGCTTCTGCTGTCTGGATTACATTCAGAGGAAAAAGGGTCTACCAGGCTCCTTCAATCTCAAAAGGTCCCAGGCCTTCGCCCTCGCTGGGATCCAGATCGCGCCGCTCGATGGTATCCACGCGGCTGCCGCGCGATCCTTTGGCGAGCAGCCCCTGCAGGTTCTTCAGCTCGGATTCTTCGCCCACCGCAACCACTTCCACGTGACCGCTCTCCGTATTGCGCACCCAGCCGCGCAGACCCAGCGCCGCCGCCTCGCGATGCACAAACCAGCGAAAACCCACGCCCTGCACGCGGCCTTTGACGAGGTAATAGCGAACCATAGCGGCTGAATGCTCAGTGTTGCAGAGCGTGCCCGGGAGCGCAAGCGGGGGTCTACCGCACCGCGCATCCGGATCTTGTTATTCCGCATACGCTTCTCATTTGTCGATCACTCAGTTTGCCGTGAGAGGCCGGACAAGCGTATGAATCAACATCGAGAAAACTGACAGGAGCAGAGACAAACATGCAGATGAGCGTGCACTTGAATTTTCAGGGAAATTGCGCCGAAGCTTTTGCCTTCTATGCACAGGTATTCAACACCAAGCAGCTCTTCCAGATGAAGTACGGCGATGCCCCGGCAGGTGCGCCGGTGCCGCCGGATTGGAAGGACAAGATCATGCACGCATCGATCCCGCTCGGCGACGGACGTTTAATGGGTTGCGATGCGCCGCCGGGCAAATCAAACCCGCTCGGCGGTTTCCAGGTTTGCACAGAGTCAAAGGACGAAGCGGAAGTCAGACGAATTTACGACGCGCTGAAAGAAAGCGGCAGTGTCCAGATGCCTCTCGCGCCGACGTTCTGGTCGCCGCTATTCGGCATGTGTACGGATAAGTTTGGTGTGGGGTGGATGGTAGGAGTGCCGGGAGCTGGACAGTAGAGCTTCGGGGCAGACAGTAGTCCGCCCCCTATACGGCTGCGCATTATGCGCGCGACAAATAAGCGCCCTCGGCGGTATCCACGCGGATCTTCTCGCCCTCGTTGATGAAGGGGGGCACCTGCACCACGAGGCCGGTTTCGAGCGTGGCCGGTTTGGTGACCGATGAGGCGGTCGCCGATTTCAATCCCGGCTCCGTCTGCACCACGGTCATCTCTACGGTCCCCGGCAGCTCGATGCCGACGGCTACGCCGTCGAAGAAGGAGACGCGGATCTGCAGGTTGGGGATGAGGTATTCGACCGAGTCG
>DASXGY010000195.1:0-10308 GCA_036488835.1 Acidobacteriaceae bacterium | reverse complement strand
TCCATTACGCCGGCGGCGCCTCCTCCACGCAGCACGCCGCAGCTGCGGAATTTCCCCAGCCCGCCGCAGTAGTAGGCGGTCTTCAGCGTGAAAAGAGACCAACGTCGAAGGAAATAAGAGAATGGCCGCAGGAGTCTGGCTATCTTGCGCCGCCGGCACGCCGTCGAGCCGGAGTGGTTTCTCCGCGCAATACCCGAAACCAAACGGGCCGCTTCGAGAGGGCACAGCCGCTCACGCTGAGCGGGCGATGCTAATCACTGGAAAACTGCTAGCTGCTTCAGGCGGCCGAATCAGCATATGTGGTTCAGGAGGCCTGGATCTGGGCCTCAACCCCTTGGCTCTGCGCTCCATGCTGTCGCGCATGGGGGTGTAGCGCGTGGGAGTGCATGCGCAGCACTGCGAACAGTGCCTGGCAGCAGCTATAGGCCAGAAGGACGCCAAAGGCGAGAGCGGCAAGTACGGCACAGGCAAGACCTAAAAGATTCATCGTATCCATGGGGGATTCCTATTCGTCTTCAATCGAACTGTGTTGCGGATGAATGTGCGGTCCAACGGAACGCGCTTCATCTCTCTTTCACTCACGCCAGCGCTGCCATTCTCGCAGAGCCATGTGAGCGTTGACCCTCATTTCTATTGCCGATTAAGATACGTAGAGGACAGCTACGTTGTCGCTGTCTTTTCCGCCGTATCCCATTACTTTCGCGTCATGCTTCCCAGGCAACCCACATAGCCAATCTGCGAAGCAAAACCCGATCCAGCTCCTCAAAAGTCCCCGAATGCCCATCACCAACATCACGGTTCGCGGCGCGCGCCAGCACAATCTGCAGGACATCAACGTCCAAATTCCGCGCAACACCCTCACCGTGATTACCGGCCTCTCCGGCTCCGGTAAATCTTCGCTCGCCTTCGACACCATCTACGCCGAAGGACAGCGCCGCTACGTCGAAACCCTCTCCGCCTACGCCCGCCAGTTCCTCGACCAGATCGAGCGCCCCGACGTCGACTCCATCGAAGGCCTGAGTCCCGCCATCTCGATTGAGCAGAAGACCACCAGTCGCAGTCCGCGCTCTACCGTCGGTACCATCACGGAGATCTACGACTACCTCCGCCTGCTCTACGCCTCGGTCGGCACACCCCACTGCCCCAACTGCGGCCGCCCTATCTCCCGCCAGTCCGCCGAGCAGATCGTGGAGCGCGTTCTCGCTCTCCCTGCCGGTGAACGGTTTACTGTCTTCGCGCCTATCGTCCGCGGCCGCAAAGGCGAGTTTAAAGATCTGCTCGACACCCTTGACCAGCAAGGATTTAAGGCCCGCGTGGATGGCGAGGTTCGTGACCTGGCCGATCCCATCTCCCTCGAGAAGCGCAAGAACCACACCATTGAAGCCATCGTCGATCGCGTCGTGCTCAAGCCGGGCGTCGAGAAGCGTCTGGAGGCGGCCGTGGCCAAGGCACTCCAGTTGGCGAATGGTCTGGTCCTCATCGGAAACGCCACAGGGGAGCAGCTTTACTCCTCCTCAATGGCGTGTCCCGACTGCGGACTCGATGTCCCTAAGTTGGAGCCTCGCAGTTTTTCCTTCAATAGCACCTACGGTGCATGTCCGGAATGTCACGGTCTCGGCAGCATCTACGACTTCGACGCCACCAAGGTGGTTATCGACTGGTCGAAGCCTTTGCTTGAGGGCGCGCTGGGTCCCGGCTCCGGATCACAGTACCTCGCCCGCCTGGTAAAGCTGGCCGCGCAGAAGTACAAGATCCCCATCCAGAAGCCCTTCGAGGAGTTAACGGAGAAGCAACAGGAGCTGTTACTCTACGGTCCCGGCACCGAGGCCCCGCGCACCGGCTTCCACGGCGTCTTCTCCTGGCTGCGCGACTCGCTCGAGGAGTCGAAGTCCGACAGCTACCGCGAATGGCTGCTGGGCTACATGTCCGCCACCACCTGCCCGGTCTGCCATGGCAAGCGGCTGCGTCCCGCCTCGCTGGCCGTAAAAGTCAACGACCTCTCCATCGCCGACTTCACCGGGCTGCCCCTGGGCCGCGCGCTGACGGCCGCTCGCGCGCTGGCTTTCTCGCAGCGCGATGCCCTCATCGCCGATCGTCTGCGCCGCGAGATCATCGAACGCCTCGAATTTCTCAACACGGTCGGGCTCTCCTATCTCTCGCTCGATCGCAACGCTGCCTCGCTCTCCGGCGGCGAGGGCCAGCGCATTCGTCTCGCCACGCAGATCGGCTCACGCCTGCGCGGCGTACTATACGTGCTCGACGAGCCGTCGATCGGACTGCACCAGCGCGACAACCAGCGGCTCATCGCGGCACTCGAATCGCTGCGCGACCTCGGCAACACTGTGCTGGTCGTCGAGCACGACGAAGACACCATCCGCAGCGCAGATTACGTGCTCGACCTCGGGCCCGGCGCGGGCAAACTGGGTGGCCACGTGGTGGCCGAAGGCACGCCGGCAAACATCATGGAAGCGCCTGGCTCGCTAACCGGCCGCTATCTCTCCGGCGCTACCAGCATCCTGCACCGCACGGTGCCGCGCCCGGTGAACGGGTCTTCGACAAACGGTGCGTGGATCACCGTCGAGGGTGCGCGCAGCCACAATCTGCGCAACATCACCGCGCGCTTTCCCCTGAACGTCATGACCGTGGTGACCGGCGTCTCCGGCTCGGGCAAGAGCACGCTGGTCAACGACATCCTCTACCGCTCGCTGGCGCGCATGCTCTACGACTCGCACGATACCCCGGGCGAGCACAAGACGATCAAAGGGGTCGAGCAGATCGACAAGGTCATCCGCATCGACCAGTCGCCCATCGGCCGCACGCCGCGTTCCAACCCGGCGACCTACACCGGCGTGCTCTCCGCCATCCGCGACATCTTCGCCATGCTGCCTGAGGCGCGTGAGCGCGGCTACAAGCCCGGACGCTTCTCCTTCAACGTGGCCGGCGGGCGCTGCGAGGCCTGCCAGGGCGACGGCCAGAAACGCATCGAGATGAACTTCCTGCCCGACGTCTACGTGCTGTGCGACGTCTGCAACGGCCGCCGCTTCAATCAGGAGACACTGGCGGTCAAGTTCAACGGCTACTCCATCGCGGACATCCTCGATCTCGCCATCGAAGATGCGCTGCCCGTGCTCAAGGACATCCCGCAGGTGCGCCAGAAGCTGCAGACGCTGGTCGATGTCGGCCTCGGCTACGTTCACCTCGGTCAGGCGGCCACCACGCTCTCCGGCGGCGAGGCGCAGCGCATGAAGCTGGCGCGCGAGCTCTCCAAACGGCAGACCGGCAAGACACTCTATGTGCTGGACGAGCCCACCACCGGACTTCATTTCGATGACGTGCGCAAGCTGCTGGAGGTGCTGCATCGCCTCACCGATCTGGGCAATACCGTCATCATCATCGAACACAATCTCGACGTCATCCGGAATGCCGACTGGATTCTCGACCTCGGTCCGGAAGGCGGCGAGGAGGGCGGCGCCATCGTGGCCGAAGGCACACCCGCTCAGCTCGCACACGCGCCGGGCTCGCATACGGCGACATTCCTGCGCCGCTATTTCCCGGCCGCGGAGTCCAACAACGGCAGCGCGGCGTCCAATGAAGCAGCGAATGTGGGAACGGCGAATGGGCAGCCGAAGAAGAGCGCGCGCCGCCGTTCTGCTACAGTCCTGCAATAGAGCGATTTTCCCAATAGCATGGCGGACGAACTTTTTCTAAGAGCGGTTTTTCTTAACGGAAAAACCGTGTCGAGTGTATTAGGCCGATCCAGATTTTCGGAAAACCGCTCCAACGCATAATGCCGATCGATCCCAGCTTTCTGCCGCCAGCTTCGTCGCCGGAAGAGCTTGCCCGGCGCGAACAGCTGCCCGTCGTCCATCTCGACGCGGCACCCCTCTCCGCCGCCACCCCGCACATCGGCCACACCTTGCTCTTCGGTGTCCTGGTGGCGATCGCCGGCTTCGTGGTCGGCGTCATCTTCGAGCTCGTGCTCATGCACGTTGCCCCGCACATGCGCGAGCCGGCGGAGCAGATGCAGACCGATCCACTCCTGGTCATCCCGGTGGAAGCCCTCATTTATGCTGTGGCCGCAGGGGCCAGCTTCCTGATCTTTCCGCTCTTCTGGGGTCGCTCCTTCGGCCAGGGTGTGCACTGGCGTGCCTTCATCGTGCGCCGCCGTGTATGGCTGGTGGTCGGCATCGGCGTCGTCACCAGCGTCGTCGTGCAATTGCTTTCCAACTTCCTGCCCATCCCCAAAGAGCTGCCGATCGATAAGTTCTTTACCCATCCGCTCGGCGTCTGGATCATCGCCATCTTCGGCGTCACCGTCGCGCCAGCCTTCGAAGAGCTCGCCTTCCGCGGCTTCCTGTTGCCATCGCTCGCCAGCGCATGGGACTGGGTGATGCAGCGCGCCCGCACGCCGCGCGTGCTGCCGAGTGCAGCGGCCCCGCAGCAGCCCACAGAGAACGAGTGGCAGCAGCAGGCGGCGGCCTACTCGTCACTGCCGCTGGCCGGAGCCAGCGTCTTCCAACACCCCGGAACCCAAGAAGATTCTGGTGCAGGTTTTCAGCATCCCCTGGAGCACGGTTCCGGACTGTCCGATCCCCACTGGAGCTGGCCGGCGATCGTTTTTGCCACCATCATCACCAGCATCGGTTTCGCCTTGCTGCATGGGGCACAGCTGGCCCACTCCTTCGCGCCGCTGGCCGTGCTCTTCGCCGTCAGCGTGGTGCTGTGCGCGACGCGCCTGCGCTTCCATTCGCTTGCCGCCAGCACGCTGGTGCACTCCATGTATAACGCCACCATCTTCGTCATGCTCTTCATCGGCACCGACGGCTTCCGGCATTTGGATAAGCTGGGGAAGTGACGCGGCTCCGTCGCCACGGCGTAATTCAGACTCGTAGTTCAGAGTCGCAGTTCAGAGTCGCAGTTCAGAATTTCAGAGGGACCCATGACGCGATCCTCCGCTCACCGCCAGCAACTCCTCACTCTTCTCGCGCGCCAGTCCTTCAAGCTCGGCGACTTCCAGCTCTCCTCCGGTGGGCGCAGCGACTACTACATCGACTGCCGCACCACTACGCTGCACGCCGAGGGCGGACGCCTCACCGGCCTCGCCATCCTCGATCTGCTGCGTGAGCATCGCCTCGATCCGCACGCCGTCGGCGGACTTACCCTCGGCGCCGACCCCGTCGTCTCTGCGGTCGCTATCGCCAGCGCGCAGCGCCACGCAGACTCCGGCAAAGGCCGCCTCATTCATGGCTTTCTCGTTCGCAAGGCCGAGAAGGCGCACGGCACCGGCAGAAGAATCGAAGGCTTCTCTGAAGAGAACGCGCCCGTTCTGATCGTCGACGATGTCTGCACCACCGGCGGCTCAACCATCACCGCGATCGAGGCAGCTCATGCCGCGAGAATGCGCGTCATCGCCGTTGTCTGCCTGGTCGAGCGCACCGAATCAAAAGGCCGGCCTGCGGTCGAGGCGGCGGCCAATGGCGCACCCTTCCTCAGTCTCTTCACCGCAGACGATGTTCGCGGTGAGCACGTGAAGCACATGCCGATGTAAGGGGACCTATCCGTCCGTTCCGCGCCGCTCACGTTGTATCAATTGGCAGTGGTGCGCATTTCATCGACGCTATCCGGCGGCGCAAGCGAATCCCCGTCTGTGAGGTGAACTATCCTGATGGGTCGACCCGTTTTCCTCGACCACTTGATAGAAAAGGCATCTTTTCCCGGGCATATGGAGAGACCATGAATGTCTTTTCGAGATAGCAGGATCATGCGGCCTTGCCACATTAAGTGATCCTCTCCATCCACAAATGAGCATTTGGCGGAGGAGGGCGAATCCGTGAGGCAACCCACCCACTGCCCTACTCGATGAAATTCCAATGGAGTGTGAGGGCCGGGTACCCACACCGAAGAGGGTGGCATCCATGATGGCTTGCTTGGTTCCATGCCGGCCCACTGCAATCTCCCGAGTATTGCGAGTGGCACAATCCCGAGGAAGGCAATCAGAATCCGTCTGGCGAAAATGAGTGTTCTACCCCTCATCTGTTTGGCTCAGTCCATCTCGTGGTTTGCGAGGTCGGCTGTCTATTCCTGACCGCCAGGCTTCCAGACAAACGCGCCCGCCTGCGGCAACCCGAAGTGCCCAAGAACGCGGTCCACAAAATTGCGAACCATATCGGCCGTCGTCGCAGGCTCGTTGTAAAACGCCGGAATCACCGGGAAGATCGTCGCTCCGGCATCCGCCGCAAGCTGCATATTGCGCAGATGGATCTTATTCAACGGGGTCTCGCGCACGCAGAGCAGCAGCGGCCGCCGCTCCTTCAGGCATACATCCGCCGCACGCTCGATCAAATTGGCTGCCATTCCGTTCGCGATGCCCGCCAGCGTTCCCATGGAGCAGGGAAGCACGATCATCCCCGCCGACGGATAGCTGCCGCTCGCGATCGATGCGCCGATATCCTGCTCGGCATGTGGATGCGTCTTCTTCGCGGCTCCGCCGAGAAGCTTCTCCACGAGCTCATGGCGGCCGGAGAGGTGCAGCTCCTCCGCGATGACCCGCAAGGCACCCTCGGAGACAACGAAGTCCACTCCCGAGACCCGCGCATCCGCCTCCAACGCCCGCAGAAGCTGTTGCGCCAAAACAGCGCCGCTCGCTCCTGTCACCGCGACGGTGACGTTCATGCAGGCACAGCCTCGTACTTCAGCACCCGATCGAAGATCCCATCCACATTCCGCAGTTGCCGCTCGAGGTCAAATGTCCGGGCGAGCTTCTCCGGCGAAAGCCGCGCCGTAATCTCCTTATCCTGTGCAACCAGATCGCGGAAGACCAGCTCCTCGCGCCACGCCCGCATGGCATGCGACTGCACCAGTCGATACGCGTCCTCCCGCGACATGCCGGACTCCGCAAGATCGAGCAGCAACTGGCCGGAAAAGATCAGCCCGCCTGTGCTCTCCAGGTTGCGCAGCATGCGTTTCGGATACACCAGCAGCTTGTCGATGAGCGAAGTCGTCTTCGCGAGCAGATAGTCGGCCAGGATAGTCGAATCGGGGAAAATGACGCGCTCCACCGACGAGTGCGAGATGTCCCGCTCATGCCACAGCGCGACGTTCTCAAACGCCGCCTGCGCGTTCGCCCGCACCACCCGCGTCAGCCCGCTGATCTGCTCACTGGTGATCGGGTTGCGCTTGTGCGGCATCGCGCTCGAGCCCTTCTGCTTCTCGGAGAAGAACTCTTCCGCCTCGCGCACCTCCGTGCGCTGCAGGTGGCGGATCTCGGTCGCAATCTTGTCCAGGGTCGCGGTCAGCACGGCCAGCGTCGAGATGTAGTGCGCGTGCCGGTCGCGCTGGATCACCTGCGTCGCCACCAGTGCCGGTTTCAACCCCAGCCGCTCGCAGATGCGGACCTCATGCTCCGGCTTCAGATGGCCGAAGGTGCCCACCGCACCGGACAGCTTGCCGATGCGCATATCCTCCGCCGCCGCATCGAAGCGCACTAGGTTGCGTTCCATCTCCGCATACCAGTTCAGCAGCTTCAACCCGAAGGTCGTGGGCTCGGCATGGACGCCATGCGTGCGGCCGATCGTCGGCGTGTGCTGGAACTCGAGCGCGCGCCGCTTCAGCACCTCCTTCAGTCCCAGAATGCCCTCGCGCAGCATCGCCGACGCCGCCTTTACCTGCAGCGCCTGCGCCGTGTCCACCACGTCGTTCGACGTAAGTCCGTAGTGCAGCCAGCGCGCCTCGGGACCAATCTTCTCCGCAACTGCGGTGGTGAAGGCGATGACATCGTGTTTCACCTCGGCCTCGATGTCGCGAATGCGCTTCAGATCGAAGTCGCCCTTGTCGCGGATGGCCTCCGCCGCCTCGCGCGGCACAATGCCGTCCTCCGCCAGCGTCTCGGATGCGGCCGTCTCCACCTTCAGCCACATGCGGTACTTGTTCTCGTCCGTCCAGATGGCGCCCATGCCGGGCCGTGTATAGCGTGCGATCACTCCAGCGTCTCCCTGCGCGTCTATCATTCCAGCGCGCAACGTCCTATTCTAACGGTCGTGCATCCAACTCAGCGCACAGGAGGCGGGACAATGGCAGAACAGCCACAGCAACAGTCAGGCGAGGAGATGGTCACGATCGAGCGATTCAGGGACATGCTGCAGGCAGAGATGGCCAAGGGAAGGCTGGATTCGGCGGGCATCCGCTGCTTTCTCGCGGGAGAAAATGCCGGGCTGCTCTACGGCAACGGGCTGGACGGTGTACTGCTTCAGGTAAGCGCAGCAGAGGAAGCCGATGCGCGCGCCATTCTGGATGACCCGGGGACGCTGGACGACGAAGCGAGTACTGCCTGAGGCTTGCTTAGACGGAGACGCCGAACAATTCGCTCATTTCCTGCCGCAAAAAGCCGAAACCGGGCCGGTAGGGCTGCACCCACTTCCCGTCGATGACGAACTGCGGGATGGCGCGCTTGCCCACGTGGCGCATCACCTCATCGGCGGCGCCGGGCACCAACTCAATGTCAATTTCGGTATAGGGAATCTGATGCTCCTCCAGAAAGCGCTTCGCCTCCCGGCAGTCGCGGCACCAAACGGCGGAATAGACAAGGACCTGCATGCCCCGCATGATACTCGGATGATGGAACCGTTGTGAATGCTGCCTGCTCAGGCTTTGGGTAACGAGCGGCGACGCTGGAAGAACTCTCGTAACAACGCTGTACTGTCCTCGGCGAGCAACCCCCGTTCGAGCGCCACCTGGTGATTCAGAGCAGCATGGTTCAGCACGTCGAGCACGGAGCCGGCCGCACCCGCCTTGGGGTCATCTGCAGCAAAGACCAGCCGGTCGATGCGGGCATGGATCATCGCACCCGCGCACATCGCGCACGGTTCAAGCGTCGACACAAGCGTGCATCCCGCAAGCCGGTAGTTGCCGATGGCCAGCGCCGCCGCCTGTAGCGCCACCATCTCTGCATGAGCCGTGGGATCGTTGTCGCGCAGCACGCGATTCTGCCCTCGCGCGATGATGCGGCCGTCAAACAGTACCACTGCTCCGATTGGAACCTCATCCGCCACCTCAGCCGCACGCGCCTCGTCCAGCGCTGCCTGCATCCCTTCGAGGTCGGTCACGCCGGCTGCTGCTGCGTCATGCAGTGCAGCGCGCCCAGGCCCCAGATGAAGTCCACGCAATGGATGCCGACGATGCGATGCCGCGGAAACACCTCCGCCAGCGTGTTCAGCGCATGGCGATCGTTTCCATCGTTGAAGGTGGGGACCAGCACCAGGCCATTCGCAATGTAGAAGTTCGCGTAGCTCGCCGGCAGGCGCTGGCCTTCAAAGACCACGGGCGAGGGAAGCGGCAGCTCGACGATGCGGAAGGGCTGGCCGTCGCGGTTGCGCGCGGTGCGCAGGCGGTCTAAATTCTCGGCCAGCAATTCGTGGTTCTCGTCCGCCCGATTCGCCTCCACCACGGTGGCGATTGTGTTCGTGTCAACAAAACGTGTGATGTCGTCGACGTGGCCGTGGGTGTCGTCGCCCGCGATCCCGCGATTCATCCACAGTACCTGGTCGATGCCGAGATAGTCGTGAAAGGCCTGCTCCAACTGCTCGCGGCTCACACCCGGATTGCGCTGCTGTACCGGGCTCAGCAGGCACTCTTCGGTGGTCAGAAGCACGCCGGCGCCATTGGCGTCGATGCTGCCGCCTTCCAGCACCAGCTCATGCCGCGTGCCGTCCGCGACGGTGACCGTGGGCGTGAACGACGGCAACCGCAGCAGCTCCGCCACGCGGCCGGGCAGCGCATTGTCCAGCTCCCAGTCCGAATACTTCGCCCAGGCATTGAACTTCCAGTTCGTGATTGCCAGCGACTCTTGCCGCTTCACAAAGATCGGTCCCGAGTCCCGCGTCCACACGCGGTTCGTCGGCCATGGGTGAAAGTGCACACTACCCGTGTTCACCTGCGCACGCCTCAGCACGCCGCGCACACGCTTCTCCGCCCATGCATTCTGCACCAGGATGTGGACCTGCTCCACAGCCGCGAGCTGGCGCACGATCTCCGCATACACCCACGGAATCGGCTGGAAACGCCCCGGCCAGTCGCTGGCATTGTGCGGCCACGCGATCCACGTCGCGGTGTGCTGCTCCCATTCGGCCGGCATGCGATAGCCCAGCGCCTGTGGTGTCGCGTTCTGTGCTTCCAGTGTCGCGTTCATTTGACGTCTACCTTGGAGCTCAATGGGGGATCGAGAAAGCGCTGCACGATCGGGGCATAGGCATCGATGCGGCGATCGCGCAGGAATGGCCAGTGCCGCCGCTGCTCTTCGAGTGCCTTGGGATC
>DASXGY010000175.1:0-13900 GCA_036488835.1 Acidobacteriaceae bacterium | reverse complement strand
CCACCACGGGCGTTTCCTTCCCCCGCCCATTTGTCCTGATGTGAGGAGTCTGCGCTGGCGAAGACTGCGTCGCCGATGGCGGATACTCGGCGCTCGCGTAGTTGGGCTGCAAAGGCGCAGGTTGATTCGCGGGCAGCTCCTGCCCGATCTTTCCCGTCTGCTCGGAGAGGTTTGGGGCGCGTTTTGAACGTCGTCTCATCGTGGTGTGGCTCGCTGGCGTGGCGCATCCAGCCGCGCCTACGTGGATCGTACACAGGTCACGTCTCTGTCGCAATAACTGTGCAACGACGCCGTTCCTTCGAACCGCGAGGTGCTAGCATCGACAACAGTGAAGGTCGTGCAGCGTTGCCGAGTTGCAGCGCTGGCTTGTTTCCGGCACTTCCAACGAACCCCTCCTGAGGAGACCTTATTTAGATGGCAGTGAAGGTAGGCATCAACGGCTTCGGCCGCATCGGCCGCAACGTTCTTCGCGCTTCGCTTGGCAAATCCGATCTCGAATTCGTCGCAGTCAACGATCTGACCTCGCCCGCAACTCTGGCGCATCTGCTCAAGTACGACTCCATTCTTGGCAACCTGCATCACGACATCACCGCCGGTGACGATTTCATCGCCATCGATGGCAAAAAGATCAAGGTATTCGCCGAGCGCGATCCCGCCAAGCTCGACTGGTCTTCGGTCGGTGCCCAGGTTGTGGTCGAATCCACCGGCCACTTCACCGACGCCACCAAGGCCAAGGCTCACCTTCAGGGGACGGTAAAGAAGGTCATCATCTCGGCTCCCGCCACCAACGACGACCTCACGGTCGTCCTCGGCGTCAACGAGAACAAGTACGATCCGAAGACGCACAATGTCATCTCGAATGCATCCTGTACCACCAATTGCTTGGCGCCATTAGCGAAAGTACTGGATGAAGAATTCGGGATCATCAACGGGCTGATGAACACCATACACAGCTACACCAACGACCAGGTCACGCTCGACTTCCCCCATAAGGACCTGCGCCGCGCCCGCGCCGCCGCACTCTCCATCATCCCCACCTCCACCGGCGCCGCAAAAGCGCTCCATCTGGTGCTGCCACAGCTCAAGGGCAAGCTCGATGGCTTCTCGCTCCGCGTGCCCACGCCGGTCGTCTCTGTGGTCGATCTCACGGTCACGGTCGAAAAGCCAATCACCGTGCAGACCGTCAATGATGCTCTGAAGAAGCACGCCGCAGGTCCTCTGAAGGGTATCCTCGGGGTGGAAGAGCACGAGCTCGTCTCGGCGGACTTCAAGGGCAACCCGCTCTCCTCTATCATCGATGCACCGCTCACCAAGGTGATCGGCAACATGGTGAAGGTCATCTCCTGGTACGACAACGAGTGGGGCTACTCCAACCGGGTCCGTGATCTGATCCTCTTCCTGGAAAAGAAGGGGCTCTAGAAAATCGGCATCCCGCAAAGCGGCTTCCGGCCATAACCTGCATCTACGGAGCGTCAGCAGCACGAGGCCCTGACGCTCCGCTCTGCAAATACGGACGCCAGCGAAAGCTGTGCGATAGCTTTCGCATTTGGCTGGATTCTTGCTACTCATATTGACGCAAATGCCACGGCAGAACATCTCGGGTAGCTCACCCTTCGAACCGCGGATCGGATTCTCCCGCGCGGTCCGCATGGGAAACACGGTGCATGTCTCTGGAACCGGCCCGGTGGGCGCAGACCAGGCCTCCGCCGAAGATCAGACCCGCCAGGTTTTCAAAATCATCGAACAGGCGCTCACCCAGGGCGGGGCCACGCTGCGCGATGTCGTGCGCACCCGCATTTATCTCACGCACGCTGCCGACTGGGAGGCCGTCGGAAAAGTCCACGGCGAACTCTTCGGCGATATCCGCCCCGCCGCGACGATGGTTGTCGTCGCCGCACTCCTCAACCCCTCATGGCGCATCGAAATTGAAGCCGATGCCGTTCTCGATCGCGGAGAAAGCTAAGCATGGCCACCACGCACATTCCCTCTATTCGCAGCCTCACCGAGGGCACCAATCAACTGCAGCACCAGCATGTGCTGATCCGCGTCGATTTCAACGTACCCCTCTCCGAAGACGGCACCGAAATCCTCGATGACACGCGCATCCGCGAAACCCTGCCGACCATCGAGTTCGCACTTCGTCATCGCGCCAAGGTCATCCTTTGCTCCCACCTCGGCCGTCCCAAGGGCAAGCCAAATCCGAAGTACAGCCTGCGGCCGATCGTCGATCGTCTCCGCGTCATGCTCGACCACGCCATCGGCGAACAGGTGAACGTCGCTTTCGCGCCCGACTGCGTCGGCGACCTTGCGCGCGAGCTCGCCAACAAGCTCGAAGACGGCAAGGTGCTGCTGCTCGAGAACCTCCGCTTCTACGCCGAAGAAGAGGCCAACGATCCTGCCTTCGCGAAGAAGCTCGCCGCGCTCTGCCAGATTTACGTGAACGATGCCTTCGGCTCCGCCCATCGCGCACACGCTTCGACTGAGGGCATCACTCACTTCGCGAAGCATGCTGTCGCCGGCCTGCTCATGGAAAAAGAGCTGAACTACATGGGCAAGGCGCTCACCACTCCGGCCAAGCCGTTCATCGCCATCCTTGGCGGTGCGAAAGTCTCGGACAAGATACAGGTGATCGACAATCTGCTCACCAAGGTCGATGCCATTCTCATCGGCGGCGGCATGGCCTACACCTTCCTCAAAGCTCAGGGCCAGGAGGTCGGCAAGTCCCTGGTCGAAGCAGACAAGCTGGATGTGGCGCGGCAGGCCATCGCCGCCGCAAAGAGCCGGGGCGTGCGTTTTCACCTACCCGTCGATCACGTACTGGCAAATCGATTTGCGCCCGACGCAAAGACCAAGGTGGTCGAAGGGGATGAGCCCTTTCCCGCCGAGTGGATGGCCCTCGACATCGGACCCAAGACGGTCGATCTCTTCGCCGGCGAGATCGCCGAGGCCAGCACGATTGTGTGGAACGGCCCCATGGGAGTCTTTGAAATGCCTGCATTTGCACATGGCACCGTGGCCATTGCGGAGCTGGTGGCAGGCAATCGCGACGCGGTTTCCATCGTCGGCGGTGGCGACTCGGTCTCAGCTATCAAACAGGCTGGAGTGGCCGACCGAATCACGCACATATCCACAGGCGGCGGCGCTTCCCTTGAGTTTCTCGAAGGGAAACTGCTCCCCGGGGTTGAAGCATTGCGTAAGAAGCCGTAGGCTGTTAGTGACCTCGTCCCCCGGGGCTGATGAGGGAATTTGCCGTGCCTTCAGTGTTCTTGCTGAACGCCGCCATATTGTTCAGTGGCGTCGTTGCTTTCATCATCGCGGGCTTTGCCGGAACCTTCCTGCGTTCCCTGCATCCGTGGCGCTACAGGCTCATGTTGGCGCCGCTCGGCTTCGTTGTTTGTGGCGGCATCAGCATCTCTGCGGAGCAACACCTGCTTCGCTGGATCGAACATGGCCACCTGCAGCACTCTCTCAGTTCTGGCATCGTGCAAGGAATTGTTCTGGTCGTCGCTGGCCTCTGCGGCCTGCTCGCCGGCGTTGGGTTGGGCACCAATCTCGATCGCACCTTTCCGGATGCGCCCAGCTATTCCATCGCCAATTATTGGGGACCGCAGGACTCGAAACCCCGCACGCGCAAGGGCAAGGTCGTCCCCATTTCCCTCGGACGCCAACCCGGCGTCATCCCGCAAATTAAAGCCATCTCTCACCGCGACTAGCGGTTTCGCCGTCTCACCTCAGCTCTCCATCCCCTGAAAGGAACCATGCGCAGTCCCCTGCTCGCCGCAAATTGGAAGATGTACAAGACCCCTGCCGAGGCTCGATCCTTCGTCGTCACATTTCTCGAGACCGCGCCTCCCACAAGGGCTGAGGTGGCAATCTTCCCGCCCGCCATTGATCTTCCCGCTACGCTCGACGCTGCCCAGGGCTCCGCCCTGCGCGTAGGCGCGCAGAACATGTACTTCGCCGACGAGGGCGCCTTCACCGGCGAGATCTCCGCGTCCATGCTCGTCGCCGCTGGCGCCACTCACGTGCTCATCGGTCATTCGGAACGCCGCCAGTACTTCGGCGAAACCGACGAACTGGTGAATAAGAAGCTGCACACCGCGCTGCGCTACAAACTCATCCCCATCGTCTGCGTCGGCGAGCGCCTGGAGCAGCGCGAAAACGGCGAGACAGACGCGGTGCTCCGCCGTCAGACCAGCCGCGCCCTGGAAAACATCGACGCCGCGCAGGCCGCGCCCATCGTCATCGCCTACGAGCCGGTGTGGGCCATCGGCACCGGCAAAACCGCGACCCCCGAGATCGCAGCAGAGGCCCATGCCGTCATCCGGCACGAAGTCGCGCAGCTTCTCGGCAAGTCGGCAAGCGAAGCTATGCGCATCCTCTACGGCGGCTCGGTCAAGCCGGATAACGCCGCTCAGCTTTGCACACAGCCAGAAATCGATGGCGCACTCGTCGGGGGTGCATCCTTGGATCCGGCATCTTTCAGCAAGATCGTCGCGGCGGCCTCGTAGGTAACTGGTTCAAGCCGTGGAAAGGGTGGCGAAGCGATGGAACAGAGCGAACTGCTCGCCTATCTGCGCAGCCAGCGGCTCGGCATCCTCGGCACGCTTTCGCCTTCGGGTGAGCCGCAGGCCGCGCTGGTCGGATACGCGGTCACGCCCGCGCTCGAACTCCTCTTCGATACTCTCCAAACCACTCGCAAGTATCGAAACATGATGGCCAACCCTCGTGTCTCGTTCACCGTGGGCAATACCGTCGGTAGCGGAGACGAACGCACCGTGCAATACGAGGGCGCCGCCGAAGAACTTGCTGGCGATTTGCTGGTCCGCCTTCAGCCTGAGTATTTCGCCGCCTGGCCGGATGGCGCCGAGCGCACGCACTGGCCGCACATCACGTGGTTCGTCATCCGTCCACGCTGGATCCGCTACTCCGACTTCAACATTCCCATGACTCAGGAGTGGGGCTTCTAACCAGCCCTGCCTCACTGCACCCGGCTGTCCTCCGGCGATTCCTCTTCTCCATCCAGCTCCGCATCCATCGCATCCCGCACCCGCGCAACAGTCTGCTCTGGCAGCAGGTGCTTCTGCTCCTCGTAGAAACGCGCAACGTGGCGCACCAGATCCGCCAGCACCACGCCCCACGCCGTCGGATCATCCCAACCGCCCATCTGCAGACTCACGTGCAGGTCGCCCTGCGCCACCCATGCACGCACCAGCTCAAAGGCCTTTGGGTCATTCGCCGCTCCCGGCGGAACAGCTAACTCGTTCTTTGCTGGTTCACTTTTCTGTGGCATCGCTCGCTTTCACCTCACACAGCACGTCATCGCCTTCGACGCGCAGTGGATACACCGTTGCACTGCCCAGGGGATTGCGCAGCTCTGCGCCCGTCCTGGGATCGAAGCTCCACCCGTGCCACGCGCACACCACACGCCCATGCTCGATCGTGCCCTCGGAAAGCAGCGCGCCATGATGGGGACACTCGTTATGCAACGCAGCAAGTTGTCCGTGAACTCGCGCCACGCAGATCGGGATACCCGCAGCCTCGAACGCCTTCGCCCTGCCCTCGGCCGGCATCTCCGGCACCGCGCCGATCCGTACCCATTGCGTCATTCCTTGATCCTGCCCCTTCTCCTGCAAGTGTACGGTGTTGTCGCAGTGGAAGATGCCACACCACGGCTGCTACGCTGGAATCCCATGCCTGAAGCGAAGCATTCAGACGCGTCTGGACCGATGCCGGCAACGCTCTGGTGTCCGACCTGCGCCCGTCCCGTCGACGATCCCCTCACCTGCGGAGATTGCTCCGCCGTCATCTGCCGCGTCTGTGGCACTCCGCTGGAATCCGCAGACGAGCTGGCGTTCGGCTGAGCGGATGCCCGCACCCACCCGTTCCACGCCGCCACACTTCGACGACCCTCTGCGTCCGCACAATCCGCTGGTCGGGCACCATTGGATCCTCGCGGGCATCGGCGTGATGATCGTGGCGTCGGTAGCAGCCGTCTACTTCGCGCTCGGGCTGCTCTTCTGGCAGGGACAATGGCAGTTCATCTTCCACCCGTCCCAGGTGGTGGCCCGCACGCCCGCCAGCCTGAACCTGCCGTTCGACGATGTTCGCTTCGATGCTACGGAAGTCGGGCATACGCGGCTCGATGGGTGGTGGATTCCGGCAAACAGCAGCCTTCCACCGCAGCACACCGCGATCCTCTACCTGCATGATGCACGCGGGTCACTCTCCGACGCGCTGCCGGACATTCTCGCGCTGCACGCGCTCGGCCAGGATGTCTTCGCCTTCGATCCGCGCGGCTTCGGAAAGAGTGAATGGGCAAAGCCCTCCGAGCAGCATTGGCACCAGGATGCGGACGCTGCGCTTTACTACCTCGCCAGCGTGCGCCACATCGGTCCGCGCCACCTGATCGTCATTGGCCGCGGACTCGGAGGCACCGTCGGCGCGAATCTCACCCTTCAGCACCCCGAGCTCGACCGGCTGGTGATGATCGACCCTCAGCCGCCTACTCTAGGCTTGCTCCAGGCGCCACGCTGGACTCACGTGCTGCCGGTGCGAATGCTCGCGCGCGATCGCTTCAACCCCTCGGCTGCGCTGAGCTCCAAGTCGCTCGACAAGCTGTTCCTGCTTTCCCCAAACATGCCGGTTCCCGACTACGTTGCGAAGGCGACGACGCCGGCAACAAGCGAGCACAGCGCTGCGCTCGGAGATTCCGAGACGATGGCTGCACTCCGGCGATTTCTCGCGCGGCCGCACGCCGAACAGGATCGCTAACTGGAGGCGTCTATGTGTTCTGACAACATAGCCAGTGCAGCTAGAGCTTGGTCATCCAGGCTTTCGTTCACTCGGGCGAGATCCGGCACAAGATAGCTCAGATTCACTGCAAGAAGATTTTCCTGAACAATCTCGGAGAGAATTCGGCGCAGCAGACAGAATTCGGCCAGCATCATGACCGGGGTATATCCCTCTAAGTCGCGCCTGCGATCATACCCACCGGAAGAGTGTTTGTATTCCGCTGTCTCTTCGCCGGAGTACGACTGCGCCGAGCGAATGACCTCTTCCAAAATGCCTTTGAGGTAATGGGAGCGCTGTCCTTTCTTCAAAGACATCCGGGATAGCGCAGGATGCTTCTCTATGGCGGACAGCCACAGCTCCTCAATGCGGACAAGGTGCTCCTGCAGAATCATCGCCACGCGCTTGGGGGGCGGCAGCTGCCGTTGCCGCGGCGGGGTGGCCAATTTGCTCTCGATCGTGTTCACCAAAGCCGGGATGTTGGCCGGCTTCACGACGTAATCGTCCACTTGCTGCCGGATCGCCTCGAGCGCCGTTTCAAAGGCAGGATATCCCGTGAGAATCATCGTCACCGCATTCGGCTGCGTTCGGCGCATCGCGCTGACCACGGTTAGACCATCTCCGGGATTGCCGATATTCAGATCCGACAAAAGGACGTCGAATTTCTCCGAGGTGATCTTTTGCAGCGCCTCAGCAACGGTCGCCGCAGCGCTCACCTCAAAGTCGTACTTGCTGAGGATGGCTGACAGCGTGATGCGGATGACGTCCTCGTCGTCCACTAGGAGTAAGCGTCGTTGCATTCTGGAGTCCTGGGACAGTTCGCGTTCGATGGCCCGAATTTTACCCACCGGCAGCTACTACGGATGCGCCCAGGCTCTTCACGGTTACTCGCTTAGAAAAACCAGGCCACCCGACTAAAACTTCGCCAGCCCTTCGATCGCACGGAACAGGTCCTCCGGCTGCGGCAGGATCACATTCTCCAGTTGCGGTTGATACGCCACAAAAGTATCGGTCGCCGCCACGCGCTTCACCGGCGCATCCAGATCATCGAACAGCTCGTCCGCAATACGTGCGACAATCTCCGCACCGTAGCCCCAGCTCAGCACGTCTTCGTGCGCCACGATCACCCGGCTTGTCCGGCGTACGCTTTCGGCAATAGCCTCCCAGTCATAGGGACTGAGCGTCCGCAGATCGATCACCTCAGTCTCGACGCTCAGTTCGCGGCTGGCCCGCTGCGCCGCCTGGAGCGCTCGAGGAACCAGCGCTCCATAGGTTACCAGCGTCAGATGCTTGCCTTCGCGCACCGTCTTGGCTTTGCCAAAGGGGATCATGTAGTCCGGCCCCGGATACGGTGCGCGGCCAAAGGTCTCCCGGTACAGCCGCTTGTGCTCCAGAAACATCACCGGATCGTCGCACCGGATCGCGGTGCGCAGCAGGCCGTTCGCGTCGAGCGCATTGGACGGAAACACCACCCGCATGCCCGGAGTATGGGTAAACAGCACCTCGCCGCTCTGCGAATGGTAGAGCGCGCCGCCCGTCAGATATCCGCCAATGGCCACCCGGATGACCGCCGGCGACGAGAATGCATTGTTGGACCGCCAGCGCAGCGGCGCCAGTTCGTTGCGCAGTTGGTGCATCGCCGGCCAGATGTAGTCGAAGAACTGAATCTCCGCTACCGGTTTCATGCCTCGCGTCGCGATCCCAACCGCGCGCCCCACGATGTTGGCCTCGGCCAGCGGCGAATTGAAGACGCGATCGCTGCCGTACTCGCATTGCAGGCCGGCGGTCAGCTTGAAGACCCCGCCCTTGCCCTTCACCGCGCCGCTCTTCAGGTTTTCCTCACGGCTGCAGTCGGCCACGTCCTCACCGAAAAGAATGATGCGCGGATCGCGCTTCATCTCATCCTTGAGGCAGACATTGATCAGGTCGGCCATGGTTCTGTCGGGACCGCTCGGCTCTGGCATAGTTTCCGAGGCAAATGACTCCGATGTCGGATCGATGTCCGGCGAATACACGTATTTGTAGATCGAGTCCGCTCCGGCGAAGGGCGCGCGCAGCGCCCGGTCAGTCGCCGTCTGTATCTCGTCGTCGACTGCCTTCTCCAGCCGCGTGATTCCTTCTTCGTCGATCGCGCCTTCGCGCAGGAGCCGCATCTGCAGCTTAGGCAGCGGGTCGCGCAGATTCTCGGCCTCGAGCTCCGCAGCCGAGCGGTACAGCTTGTCATTGTCGGAAAGCGAGTGCGAATACGGCCGCGTCACATGGCCATGCACGAACGCCGGCCCTTTCCTGGCGCGGCAATGCGCCACTGCCTTGGTCATGGCAGCGTAGCTCTCCACCGGATCGGTGCCATCCACCTCGGCGAAGAAAAAATTCGGGAAGTTCGCCACCAGTCGCGAGATGTTGCCGCCCGGCGTATTCACCTCCACCGGCGTCGAAATAGCGTATTCGTTATCCTCCACCACGAAAAGCATCGGCAGCTTCTGCAACGATGCCGTACTCAGCGACTCCCAGAACTCTCCCTGGCTGGTCGAGCCCTCGCCGATCGAGGCGTAGATCACCTCGTCCCCCTGAAAGGTGGCGCTGTGGAAGGCCCGGTAGTCATCGGTCTGACGCTCCACTGCGTTGGGGTGATTGGCCAGATAACGTCCCGCCTCGGCGCAGCCTACCGCCTGCAACATCTGCGTCGCTACCGAGGAGCTTTGCGTCACGATGTTCAGCCGCTGGTTGCCCCAGTGCGATGGCATCTGCCGCCCGCCACTGGATGGGTCCGCCGCAGCGCCTACGGCCTGCAGCAACATCTCTTCCGGCGTCACTCCCAGCGTCAGGCAGAGCGCGCGGTCGCGGTAGTAGGGATAAAACCAGTCATAGCCCGGCTTCAGCGCCTTTCCCGCCGCCACCAGCAGCGCTTCGTGGCCGGCGCCGGAGATCTGGAAGAATATCTTTTGTTGACCCTTCAGCAGAATCTCGCGGTCGTCCAAACGCCGCGACAAGTACATCAGCCGGTAGACCTCTACCCACTCCGCGCCTGTCAGCCCGCTCAGTCCGCCGTCGGCGCTTTTGGTGCGCCGCTCCGTCGCCACACTGCCCATACACACTCCTTAACTGCCTTCCCGAGTCAAAACGACTGGCGATTGTATCCTGTCAGTGCGCACTTGTGCTCTGTAAGAAGATGCACCAGAGGCCGATTCGTCTCGCCGTGGGCAGCAGGACGGGCTGCGGCACAACTCCGTGGTTTGACTCACTTTTTCCACCCGTGCTCTAATCAGCGTTTCCTCGAACCTAAGGCTTTCCGGCAGCGCGCTGCGGCGGCAACGGCGGGGCGCACCAACCCAATTCTTTCGGAGAACTTGCATGCAGAATGTCGGCCTGTGGGCCATGGGGCTCCAGATAGGCTCCCCCAGCACCCCAGACAACGGCAGTATTTACCTGTGGGGCGCTTTGGCAATCGGCGTCCTGGGCCTCGTTGTCGCATTCCTCTTTTCCCGCTCCGTCCTCTCCATCGACGCCGGGACCGCTGAAATGCAGGCCATCTCCAACGCCATCCGCGAAGGAGCGGAGGCGTTCATGTCCCGGCAATATGGCACCATTGCCATTATCGCCGTGGTGCTTGCCATCCTGCTCTTCATCGGATACCGGCTCTCGCCCTTTACCGCCCCATTTGCCAATAAAGTCGTCATCAGCTTCCTGATCGGCGCCATCTGCTCCGGACTCTCCGGCTTCACCGGCATGTTCGTCTCCATCCGGACCAACATCCGTGCCGCCAGCGCCGCGCGTACCAGCCTCGGCCGTGCTCTGCAGACCGCCCTGCGCGGCGGCGCCGTTACTGGCCTTGTCGTGGTTGCCCTGTCACTGCTCGGCATTGGTGTCCTCTTCTTCCTCTTCGGCGGCCTCGATCACCCCCAGGCCACCCCCTACGAACTGGTCGGCTTCGGCTTCGGCGCATCCCTGGTCGCGCTCTTTGCGCAGCTGGGCGGCGGTATTTACACCAAAGCCGCCGACGTGGGCGCCGACCTGGTCGGCAAGGTCGAAGCCGGCATCCCCGAAGACGATCCGCGCAACCCCGCCGTGATCGCCGATCTCGTCGGGGATAACGTGGGCGACTGCGCCGGCCGTGGCGCGGACATCTTCGAGTCCACTGCCGCGGAAAACGTCGGCGCCATGATCCTGGGCGCGGCGCTCTTCCCCGTCTTCGGCATCAAGGGCATCCTCTTCCCGCTGGTCATCCAGGCGATCAACCTCATCGCCTCCATCGTTGGCGTCAGCATCGTGCACTCCCGTGAAGACGAAGACCCGATGCACGCGCTCAACCGCGGCTACTACGTCACGTCCTTCGTGGCGCTGCTGGGCTTTGCCGCAGCGGTGTATTACATGCTGCAGGGCCGCTGGTGGCTGCTTGCCTCCGGCATCGTCGGCATCATCACCTCGTTCCTGTTCGTTCGCATCACCGAGTACTACACCGAGACCCGCTACCGCCCCGTCCGCTCCATCGCGGAGGCCTCGCTCACCGGCCCGGCCACCAACATCATCAGCGGCCTCGCCGTAGGCATGGAGACACCGGCCATGCCGGTCGTTGTCATCAGCCTCGCGCTGCTGCTCAGCTACTACTTCGGCGTTCGCGGTCTGGCCGACCACACGGGTATTTCCAATTACGCCCGCGGCATCTACGGCACCGCTATCGCCACCATGGGCATGCTTTCCGCATCCGCCTACATCCTGGCCATGGATACCTTCGGGCCGATCACTGACAACGCCGGCGGCATCATCGAGATGTCCAACCAGCCGGATGCCGTGCGTGAAAAGACCGACAAGCTGGACGCCGCCGGAAACACCACCAAGGCGCTTACGAAAGGCTATGCCATCGGCTCCGCCGCTCTGGCTGCCTTCCTGCTCTTCTCTGCGTACCTCGAAAGCGTTCACGCTATCGTCGCGCATCGCTTTGCCGATGCCGGTGAAATCCTGCCGGCAAACTGGCAGTTCACCCATGTGAATCTGGCCAGCGTCCCGGTCTTCGTCGGCGCGCTGCTTGGCGCCATGCTGACCTATCTGTTCTCCTCCATGGCCATCAAGGCGGTCGGGCGCACCGCGCAGTTCGTCATCAAGGACGTGCGTGCACAGTTCAAGGAAAACCCCGGCATCATGGAGGGCACTTCCAAGCCGGATTACGGCCGCTGCGTCCGCATCGTCACCGGCGCGGCGCTCAAGGAGATGGTCTTGCCCGGCGCGCTGGCCGTCGCCATGCCGCTGGCCGTCGGCCTGATCTTCCGCCACCTCAGTGACAGCTTTAACGTTCGCGACATCAACGCCGATACCCTGTTGCTGCACGGCCATCCAGTGAATCTGACTGGTGCGGAGAGCGTCGCGGCCCTGCTGATGGTCGGCACCATCTCCGGCATCCTGCTCGCCATGCTCATGAACAACGGCGGCGGCGCATGGGACAACGCCAAGAAGTTCATCGAGTCCGGTCAATACGGCGGCAAGCGCTCGGAAGCGCATAAAGCCGCCGTGGTCGGTGACACGGTCGGCGATCCCTTCAAGGACACCGCCGGCCCATCGCTGCATGTGCTCATCAAGCTGCTCGCCACCGTCACCCTGGTGCTGGCGCCGCTCTTCCTCTAAAAAGTCAACAAAAGAGACGCTGCGATGAACCGCAGCGTCTCTCGACTACATTCGCAAGCCCGTCAGCCGCCTCAGCCGCGCATGCGGTCCTTCACGCTCTTGGCGAGCTTTTCGATCTCCGCGGCCTTTTTCACGACATCGACAGACAGCATGTCTGCATTGGACTTGCCGACGTCTTCCTTCAACTCTTTCGCCAGGCTCAGCAGCTTGTCCGTATCCTTCTCCAGTTGTTTTTGACGATCCACATTCCGCGCCTTCTCCATCTTTTCCTGTCGCTGGCGCTGCATAGGATCGGACCCGTTGGGAGATTCGCCGAATGGGGGCGACGTTCCAAACGGCGGCGTCTGCATAGTCGGAGCCTGTTGCATCTGTCCTGTCTCGGTGGCCTGACTGCCGGCAGACGATCCCGCTACAAGCAGGACGCCTGCCGCACCCAGTCCCAATATGCCCCAGCGCAACTTGGCAAGTGAGCATCGCATCCGTTCATTATAGAAACGATTGCAAACTCTGAAGGTGAAAGGCCTGCATGCTCCTTTTGCTCGCGCCGCCCAATCGACGCCCGCCCCTGCGCGAGGCCTTCCAATCCATGTGGCAGAACTGGGTGGATAGCGCACAGGACTTCCTGGTGAACGATCTGCAACACCTGATCAAGGACCTGATCGCCATATTCATCTTCGCCTGGATTGCCCTCTGGCTGGTGAACGTCATCACCAACCGAATGCGGCGCGCCGCGGAGAAGCATCCGACGATTGGTCTCGCCCGCGCCGCGCAGATCCGTACTCTGGCCTCCGTGCTGCGTGCCACTGGCATCGGCGTCGTCGGTTTCTTCACCGTGGTCACCATCCTGCGCGATGTCTTCGACCTCAACCTCGGGCCGCTGCTCGCCTCCGCGGGCGTTGCCGGCGTCGCTATCGGCCTCGCGGCGCAAACCATCGTGAAGGACATGATCAATGGCATGCTCGTGCTGGTCGAAGACCAGTACAACGTCGGCGACTGGGTTAGTATCGCCGGCGTCACCGGCGCGGTCGAATCGATGTCGCTCCGCAAGACCTCGGTGCGCGGCGGGGACGGAGTGCTTTACCTCGTTCCCAACAGCCAGATCACCGTCGTGGCCAACCAGAACCGGGATTTCTCCACTACCACACTCAACATCTCGGTCGACTTTTCCGCCAATCCCGACAAGGTGATTGCGCTGCTGACGAAAATCTCTGGTGAGGTGCGGCAAGAGCCCGCGTATAAGGGCATTTTCCTGGAGGATCCGAAGGTGCTAGGCGTCGACCAGATCAAGGGTGCCGAGGTGATTTACCCAATCTCCATAAAGACATTGGCGAGAAAGCAGTTTGACGCCGTCCGCGAGATGCAGAAGCGCATTCGCATCGCTCTGGAAGAAAACAACATGCTGCCCGGCAGCCCATTCCGCATCCCCGGAAGTAAGAGCCTCGCTGCGCCGGGTGAGCAGGCGAAGGCTGAGCCGGCCCCCGATCCCACCACC
>DASXGY010000317.1:0-5171 GCA_036488835.1 Acidobacteriaceae bacterium | reverse complement strand
GGACAGGAAGGATCGGGATCCATCACCTGCACGCGGTATCCAAGTGAGCGCGCCGCCATCGCGGTCATGCGCCCGAGCTGGCCGCCCCCCAGGATGCCGATGGTTGCGCCGGGAAGGATCGCGCTCACTGCGGAAGCTCTTCTGCGAGCACCTCGCGCATGCGTCCTTCACGCCAGGTTTTCAGACGTTGCCGCAGCGCAGGGTCCTCGTTGGCGAGAATTTCCGCGGCCAACAGCGCAGCATTCGCAGCTCCCGGTCGTCCGATGGCAAGCGTGCCCACGGGAACACCCTTTGGCATCTGCACGATCGACAACAACGCGTCCAGCCCCTGCATAGCGGTCGCCGGCACCGGCACGCCAAGAACGGGCACCAATGTTTTCGACGCGAGCATGCCAGGCAGATGCGCCGCACCGCCGGCGGCGGCGATGATCACCTTCAGCCCGCGGCTCTCCGCCTCACTCGCATATTGGAAGAGCAGGTCCGGTGTGCGGTGTGCGGATACGATCCTCGTCTCCGCCGGTATCTCAAATTCGCGCAGAAGCTCGACACACGGCTCCATGGTCGAGTAGTCGCTTCTGCTGCCCATCACAACACCCACCAGAGTTGAGCGCGCCATCGTCGCATTATACGGCGCTCCATAGGCGTCTAAGTCAACGTGGCCTCAGCCACTCAACCACAAGCTGCAGCAGCGTAAACAGCAGCCCGAATGCGCCGGCAAAACCTTTCACTCGCTGCACGCTCAGCTCGTGCCGCTCCACCCGTTCCTCCAGCAGGCTAAGTCGCCCCGGTTGCCCATCCCCCAGCAATGACGCCATCTGGCTTTTCACCACGCTCAGATCGGCCAGCACCTGTGCTTCAAACGTACTCATCATGTCCATGCGACTTTCACTCACATCTCGTCTCATTGCGTGGCTGCGCTCACAAATATGGCACTGGAAAAGCGCGAGTAGTTCGGCGGTGTGGCACCGTCGTACATCCGAACGTAATAGCGCTCTACCGGCGCCTCGCGGACGATGGTGAAGTTCGCCACCGGGCTGCGCAACACCAGGTCCGCACCATCGCCCGCACCGAACTTCCAATCGCTGCGCCGTACCTCAAATCCACCGCCCGTAGGAGGCGTCAAGTTCGCCTGCACCTGAATCTGCGTGGTGCTTACGCTGGTGACCGATAAGTCGCGGGCAGAGACCAGAGCCGTGGAGCTGGTCAATGCAACAGGCGGCAGCCACGCACTCAACGGCGCGCCCTCGTTCATGGTCAACGAAAGCGCCTCAGCCCACTCATTTGCAAATGTCACCGTGTAGCTGAGCAGCTCCGGTGCGCAGGAGGTTGCCCGAATTGCCACGTTGCGCACCAGAAGCTCAGTGGACATATCTGCGGATGGCGCCTCCACCTCCAGCTGATCGCCGGGCCAGACATCCGCCGTCTGGTGCGGGTTCCAGCACGTGTATGTTCCTTTCCACGCGCCTTCCGACCATGTTGAAGTGGCAAGCAGCGCCAGTGCCGCGTTCTCGCAATCGGCGGAAGTGCGCGTTACCGGGTGTTCGGCAGTCAGGATGAGGCTGCTGACCGGAGACGATGTCGGTGTCGTCATGCGCGCAACCGAACGGCCACCGATGCGATAGTTCACACGGATCACAGTGCTCGACGCGGGCACGTTGCCGGGATAAAAACTCATCCTGCCGGTGCTCGCTACTTTTGCCTGCGATGTTTGCGCGCTGGCTCCAAGGCGTTGCGTCGCTGCGGCCGAACCGGTTGCCGTGCAGTTCACCCACACCTCCCCTGGCCGCGTCAGCTCAAAGCTCGCGACGCTGCCAAGAAAACTCACGCTGTCCACCACCACCGGTGTGCAACTCGGCGGCGCTTGTGTCACTGAGCCGTCGTAGAGTACGACGACGGGAAACTGGGCTCCTCCCGTGGTTTCCACAATGAACTTCACCCAACTGCAAGAGCGTCTCCGCCTGGAACTCCTCCGGCGGATCGATCGAGGCAGTGTGAATGGAGCTCTCCTCGCCCGCCAGACAGGATTCCAGCCCTCGCATATCTCTAATTTCCTTCGCCGCCGCCGCACCCTCAGCCTCGGCGCCCTCGATCGTCTGCTCGCCGCCCAGATGCTCTCCCTGGGAGATCTGCTCGCCCTCGATGACCCACATCCCGGTTCGCGCGAAGCGGTAAGCAGCATCACCCACACTCCCGTTCCCGTTGTGGCACCGACCGCCGCCATTCATGACCCCGTGCCTCCCGGCTCGGCAATACTCGATCTCATCCAGCTTCCGCTCGGCATCCTCGAGCACATGCGCTCGCGCCGCGCCACCTCGCGCCGTGGATGGTCCCGCTTCGTCTCCGTGCGTCTCACCCGCCAGCAGGCCGCCGGCATGCAACCCGTATTGCCGCCGGAGACCCTTGCCGTTATCGACCGTCACTACAACTCGCCGGTCGCATATCAGCCGCCGCAGCCATCCGTCTTTGCCGTACGCGTCGGCAACGCGCTGCAGTTCCGGCTCGCCGAATTTGAAAATAATCGCCTCATTCTCCGCCCGATGGAGATCAACTACCCCGTGCAGCTGCTCACCCTCGGACCTCACGAGGCGCCATCTGACCTGATCGTCGGTCGCGTCTGCCTCGTCGTCGCGCCCATCCTCTAGCGATATGAATGGTCCGCATCATCCCACCGGCGCGCACGTCGTCCCAGTAGCTGAATGTTGTCATCCTGAGCGCCGCGAAGGACCCGCAGTGTGCTTGTACAAGGCGCAACAATCGAAGCGAGCGACCAAAGGAAGCCACCCCGCAACGCGCGCCGCAGGCGCCTCCGCCCGAATGGCGAGTTCTGTTAGCATCGCCTTCGGAGGACGCATCATGGATCAACCCGCGACTTTGTCCAGCGCCGCGCGCCGCAACGAAGACATCGCCCTCGACCTGCTCAAATTCATCGCAACCACGACCAACGTCGGTCGCCCTGGTGCCCCTTCGACCGGCTTCACCGCGCCGCACAGCGCCAAGGCCGACGACCAGGTCGTCCACCTGCTCGAGCTCTACACACGCTGCCTCGAGGTCGTCCAAGGCAAGAGCGGCGCCCAATAGTTCAAGTGGCGCCCGCCTCTCCGCAGTCCATCGGATTCGCCGTCATCGGGGCAGGCGCCTTCGGCAGCAATCATCTCCGCGTCATTCGCGAATTGGGCGCCGGGTCGGGCGATTCCGTCCGCCTCGTCGCGATCGTCGAAAGCGATCCCGCCCGGCGCCAGGCGCTGCACGCCGCCTTTCCCAACAGCCGCATCTTCCACGACGTCGACGCCTGCATCGCCGCCAGCGCCCTCGGTGAAATCGAGCTCCACGCCGCCTCCGTCTGCGTACCCACCAGCGCACACGCCGCCGTCGCCAGCGCACTGCTCCAGGCCGGCATCGATGTTCTCGTCGAAAAGCCGATCGCCCCGTCGCTCGCCGAAGCGGACGCGCTCATCGAGCTCGCGTCGCGCCATCAGCGCATCCTCCAGGTAGGCCACTTGGAACGCTTCAATCCGGCCGTGCTTGCCGTCCATCCCTACATCCACATGCCCATGTTTTTCGAGGCCCACCGGCTCAGCATCTTCACTCCCCGCTCGCTCGACGTCGACGTCATTCTCGACCTCATGGTGCATGATCTCGACATCGTCCTCAGCCTGGTGCAGTCGCCGGTCCACTCCCTGCAGGCCGTCGGCCTTCCTGTCCTCTCGCGCAAAGTCGATATTGCGAACGTCCGCATCGAGTTCGCCTCGGGCTGTGTCGCCAACTTCACCGCCAGCCGTGTCAGCACCGAGCGCGTGCGCAAGCTCCGCTTCTTTCAGCCCCATCAATACGTCTCTATCGACTACGCACGGCAGGACCTGCTCTTCATCGACGTCAAGCCGCAAGACGGCGCTCCCAGCCCCGCCAGCATGCTCAGCGGCCTTGCTCTCTCCAAGCCGGCCGTCGCCCAGGGCGAGCCGCTGCGCCTGGAAATCGAATCGTTTCTGGAAAGCGTGCGCACCCGCCAGCAGCCGCAAGTCACCGGCCAGCAAGGCCGCGCCGCCCTCGCGCTCGCCCTGGAGATCAACGCGGCCATGGCAGAGCACGCCACACGCGCCCGGCTGGACCGCTTCATCTGATATCAGCTATCAGCGAAAAGGGAGCCTGCCCACAACAAGCGCCGCCCCTGCGGGAGGCACCTATTGGAGTGTCTGGACCTTGTAATCTTTGGGGATCTCCAGCTCGAACTGTTTGTCGGGCAGTGGCTGGTTGATCAGCACCTTCTGCACGCTGATTGTGATCTGGTAAGCCTCCCGCGGCCGCTGGATCACAATCGAGCTCGGCAGGTGTGCGGTCCCGAACTGCCGGTACGGCCCGTACTCCACGTGGGTCTCCACTCCACCGTCCGCGTCATAGATATCCTGGCCAATCGGCAACAGCGTCAGCCGGCTGAAGCGAATCACGCGCATCGGTTTCAGCACGTGCACCTTCAGCCCATCGGTGGCTTGCGGATCTTCCTCGCCGATGTGCAGGTCGTACTCCGGCGTCTCTACCAGCTTCTTCGCCTGCCTCTGCGTCTGCGATGTATTGGTCAGATACACCAGCCGGTCCGGCTCGATCGCCTTTATCAGTACCGAATCCAAAAAAATATCCGGCCGCAGATTTTCGAGCGCATTTGCAGATGGCTTCGTCACTTTATTGGTGCCCACAATCGCCCGGCTTCGCGGCGGAATCACCAGCTTGAATGTCTGTCCATCGCTGGCCAGGTCAAAGGCGTGCGTTCGTACCACCGGCAGCAAAGCCAGCACGCGTAGCATTGCCGGCTTGCGCAGCAATATGTATCCGTGGAACGGGGTAATGTCCGTCTGCTTGCCCTGCCGCGCACCGCCCGTCGTCGCCTGGAAGTCCACCGTCGCCGTCAGGCTGTTGATGGCCGAGTAGCGATCGTTCACCTCGTTCACGAGTTGAGCTACACTCGCGTCCATGGCGGGGCCGGCCAGCGTGGTCTTCTCCACTTTGTGGGTGTGGTAAAGGCAGCCGCTAAGCCACGGCAACACTGCCAGAAATCCCACACTCCACCATCGTCTTTGCATCACGGGTCTGATCAGGGCAGCAAACCTTAACTATAGCTGAACCTATGGTGTGGCCCCGGCCGCCCGCTGCGCCTGGCGGTACGCCGCCACATTGCGTTG
>DASXGY010000315.1:0-2834 GCA_036488835.1 Acidobacteriaceae bacterium | reverse complement strand
AGCGTCTGCTGCACCGCGCGATGCGCCTCGGTAATCGATGCGCGATGATCCATAATTCCCGACAGATCGGAGTTGGCGAAGGCGATGCGTCCAAACGGATGGCGCCGCATCAGCTCTGCTGGCCCCGGCTTGCCATCTTTGCCGAAGAAAAAACCGGGCTGCGGCGCCAAGTACGCATGACCCCAGCGGTTCAGAATGATGCCCGCAATCTCCCGGCGTCCGTCGAACCCGCGGCCTCCGAACATGTTGCTGAACTGTTCGCGGATCTGCTTCTCGTACACGCTGAACGGCGTCGTCATCATCTGGTAGCGTCCCGTGTTCACCTGCTCGGGCAGCGAGCGTCCCGGCTTTGCAAAAAGGATTTTCAGAGTAAGCACCGTCGGGCTGTCGGCCGAAAGCGCGGGCGCGCCACCACCAAAGGTAGCCACGCGGCGCACCGCCATGTAGTTGCCGATGCCATCGAACCACTGACACTGGCTGATGCCCATCCTCGCCAGAAAGCGCCAGTTGGGCACAGCAACATTCGCCATGATGCAGGGAGCCCGAAAGAACTGCGCATACGCATGCCGATACTCTGCCGGCAGATCGCGAACAATGGAGTTGATCGTCCAGTTGCCGTTCGCCAGAATCACCGACCGGGCACGCACGCGATCGAGCCGCCCGTCGCGCAGATAGACGATATTCACGGACGCCGACCGCGCCGCATCGCCTTCATGCTCCATCGAAATCACCGTCGAGCGCAGACGAATCCGCGTCCGCTGCTTCGGCTGGTCCAGCGCTGCAAAATCCACTCGCGCCTGGCAGATGCCCGCCATGGTCGCCGGTCCGGAGATCGCAGCCGGCAGCAGCGCCTTGACCATGTGCCGCGCCACCCCGGTATTGCCGCCCGGAAACATCTGCGGACCATCCTCCTTCTCCCACGGAAACAGCAGATCCGGAGCGTAATCGCTGTAAGCGGAGAGCACATCCGCGCCAATGCCGGAGCCGCCTCCACTCACCGGAGAAAGATAGCGCCGAATAGTCTCGCGGCTCAGCCCGTGACGCATCATCAGATCTTCTTCCAGCGTGATCGCGTCAAGCTGGCGCGCCACCGCATCGCCATGACGACGCGGCGTGGGCCGATGGTCCGGCGTCTCGCGCATCGCCAGCAGCTCACGCTTCGCCGCTGGGGGAATCGGTGCGCCTTCCAGCTTCTTCGTCCACGGATCCACCAGCCAGGTTCCATTCGGGTCCGCAGCATCGGCGGCGAAGAAGAAGCCGAAATTGCTGCCGTCGCCTGCATACGGAGTCACGCCGGTCGCAATCCCGCTGGTCTCCCGCTGATATTGAAACTGCCGTGGATCGATACCCACCGAATCGTAAAAATGCTCCAGAAAACTTCCCGGCATCGGCTGAAACCACATCGCCGATCCCTGGCTCGCGATCAGGCGCTGTCCATCCACGTTGAACTCGTTGCGCTTCGCCTCTCCGCCAAAAATCGGGTGATTTTCAAGCACCAGGCACGATCGCTTCGCGCTGGTCGCACGCTGGTAAAACAGCGCCGCCGCCAGACCGCTGATGCCGCCACCCACAATCACGCAGTCAAAGGTTTCGCCTGTGTCCTCAATCGACGCCGGCGCTCGATCGAAAGCATGATCGCGGATCGTGTGGCCATCGGCCATCACCTGGTGTGTGTTGCCGTTCGCGTCGGCATAGTCGCCTATGCCCGGAGTGCCGTTCCAGTCATCGGCAGCCATCAACTGAAAAGGGCATGCGGCGGAAACCAGCGCGGCTCCGGAAGCCAGTAGGGTTCCGTTCAGAAAGTCGCGACGCGTCATCCCCTCAGGCTCAGCCATCTCGAATAGCAATCAGCATAAACGGAACTCTTCTTCCGTCCATCACTATCCGCGAGGACTGTCCAGTGAGAATGAACGTCGCGCTATCCCGCGCGCGTCAGCCGGAACGGGTCCGTCCGCGGCTTGATCACAGGGCGCCCGGCAACCACGGTGCGCAGCAGCTCCACCTCGGCCTGCGTCGCCCGCGCCGCTTCCTTGCGATCTGCGTAGTGCGCTCCTGTTGGTGCGAAAGCCACGCGCGCCTCCAGATGGCCCTGTCCCACCGTCCGCACCAGGTGGCCGCCAAAGACATCCTTGCCGTGGTAAGCGAGCGCGGCTTCCTCCGCCGTACTGCTCGAGTATCCGATCGCCGCCGCCGTCACCAGCGCGTTTCCACGCACCGCCGGCTCGAAGAAACGGGAGTGGAAGCGAAGCACGGATTGCCCGTCGCTCGACGTCCCTTCCGGAAAGAGCACCACCGGCACGCCCGCCGCCAGCACCTCATCCATCAATGCAGCCGCGCCCCCGTTTGCCGCGCCACGCTGGCGATCCACATAAATCGTGCCTGCCATGGTGGCAAATGACCCGAAGATTGGCCAGCCCTGTACCTCGCGCTTGGCAACGAACAGGCACGGCGAGATCGACGCATACGCCAGCACGTCCAGGTAGCTCAGGTGATTCGATACCACCAGCCCGTGCAGCGGCGGATCCCCATCGGCCAGCACCTCCATGCCAATGCGCTTCAGCACTGTACACGCTGCATCCTGCAGCCAGTTGGCTCGCTCCCGCGCAGTCATCGCCCTGCCCGCACCCAACCGGAGACGCCGCATGCCAAAGTCTGCCGCAACCTCCACCAGCGCCTCACCCAGCATTGCTGTTCGCAGGCCCGAGCGGAACGAATTGCTCCGAAGAAGTGGTCTTATCGTCTGAGATGTATTCATGGCCTGCACAAAAAGCGGCTACGCGCCGCAGGTGTCAGCTCGTACATGTCCTGCAGCGTCAAAAAATCGATGGTCCCGA
>DASXGY010000105.1:0-7847 GCA_036488835.1 Acidobacteriaceae bacterium | reverse complement strand
GGCGGGATGCACATCACAAGGAGGTCGTTTGGCCACTATCACCATGAAGGAACTGCTCGAAGCGGGAGTCCACTTCGGGCATCAGACCAAGCGCTGGAACCCCAAGATGAAGGAGTACATCTTCGGCGAGCGCAACGGCATTTACATCATCGACCTGCAGAAGACCCTGAAGATGTTCAAAGAGGCCTCCAAGTTCGTCACCGACCTCACATCCACAGGCAAGGTCATCCTCTTCGTCGGCACCAAGCGCCAGGCCCAGGACGCGATCGCGGAAGAAGCGAACCGCTGCGGCATGTTCTATATCAACCAGCGCTGGCTGGGTGGGCTGCTCACGAACTGGGTCACTGTGCAGAAGTCGGTTCGCCGCCTTCAGGAACTGGACGATATGGCCACCGACGGCCGCTATGACCTCCTCACCAAGAAGGAAGTCATCAAGCTCGAGCGCGAGCGCAAGCACCTGCAGGCCAACCTGGCCGGCATCAAGGCCATGAAGCGCCTGCCCGACGCACTGTTCGTCGTCGATTCGAACAACGAAGCCATCGCCGTCAAGGAAGCCCGCAAGCTCGGCATTCCCGTGGTCGCCGTCGTCGACACCAACTGCGATCCCACCGTGGTCGACTACGTGATCCCCGGCAACGATGACGCGCTACGCGCCATCCGCCTCTTCACTTCGAAGATCTCGGACTCCGTGGTCGAAGGCGTGCAGGCATCGACCGACAAGCAGTTCGCAGACGCCACTGCCGGCGCCACCGCGCTGCCCGTCAGCGAAGCCCACGTCGGCGAGGAAGCCGAGTCGGTTGTCGCCGCTCCCGCGACTCTCGAAGCCGGCGCCGACGACACCGCTGCTGAGTCGGAAGAGGTCGATCTTGAGGCAGCTTTGGGCGGCGGTATCCGCAAGGCTCCCGCTGCTGTCACCGCAGCTGAGCCCGACGTAGTCGCCGAAGCTCACTAAACCAAAAACGGTCCTTACTTTCCGAAAGCGTGGCCGTGATGATTTTCACCGCCACGCTTTTTCGCTGTCTGACCGCAGCGATTCACTAGAGCACTCAACACAAGGATGGTTCTCAAGATGTCTGCCGTAACCGAGAAGATCGATGCAAAGCAGGTAAAGGAGCTCCGCGAGAAGTCCGGCGCGCCCATGGGCGACTGCCTCAAGGCCCTCCAGGAGTCCAAGGGCGATATGGAGCAGGCCTTCGTCGTGCTCCGCAAGCGGGGCATGGCTTCCGCGCAGAAGAAGGCGTCGCGCTCCACCAACGAAGGCGCGGTCGGCACCTACATCCACGCCGGCGGCAAAATCGGCGTGCTGGTCGAGCTCAACTGCGAGAGCGATTTCGTCGCCCGCACCGAGGACTTCCAGGAGCTGCTCAAGGACATCGCGATGCACATCGCCGCCACCGATCCCCGCTACGTCCGCAAGGAGGACGTCACCGCCGAGGATATGGACCGCGAGAAGGAGATCTATCGCGCGCAGGCCGCCGCCACCGGCAAGCCCGCGCCCGTGGTCGAGAAGATCGTCGAAGGCAAGATGAGCAAGTTCTACGAAGAGGTCTGCCTGCTCGACCAGCCCTTCATCAAGGAGCAGTCCATGACCATCGCGCAGCTCATCGCGCAAAAGGTCGGCAAGCTCGGCGAGAACATCACTGTGCGCCGCTTTGCCCGCTTCAAGGTAGGCGACCCCAACTGGACGGTCGCCACCGTCAAGGCAACGGCGGACGACGCTCAGGCGTAAGCTTCCACGCACAAGAACAGCAAGGCCCGTTCCATTTGCTGGGACGGGCCCTTCTTATTTGCTTCTACACCATTTGCTTCTTCTTTGTGGGTAAGGGAGCCGCCATGTATATTCCGCGAGCAAACGAAGAGAAGCGGATTCCGGTCCTGCATCAGCTCATCAAGGCCCAACCACTCGCGGCCCTCGTCACCTTGAGTTCAGGTGGACTCTTTGCATCGCACCTGCCCATGGTTCTGGAAGAGGAAGGTGCAGCGCTGGGCATCCTCCGGGGACACGTCTCGCGCGCGAATCTTCAGTGGCGTGATCTCAATCCTTCTGTCGACGCGCTCGCAATCTTTTCCGGGCCGCAGCACTACATCACTCCTTCCTGGTACTCCAGTACGTTGGAAGATGGCAAAGAGGTTCCTACCTGGAACTACGTCGTCGTCCATGCCTACGGCTCACTCAAAGTGATTCAGGATAAAGAGTGGCTGATGCATCACCTGGAGCAGCTCACGGATCAAAGTGAAGCCAAAGCTGCTATTCCCTGGAAGGTCAGCGACGCTCCTCGAGACTTCATTCATTCGCTGCTGAATGGGATCGTCGGATTTGAACTGCCCATCAACAAGCTGGAAGGGAAGTGGAAGGTCAGTCAGAACCGTTCAGATCGCGACAAACATGGAGTGGTCGAGGGATTGGCTGCGCTGAACACTCCGGAAAGCCTGACCATGAAGAAGCTTGTGCTCGATCGCTCGTAAGACCCGTAGCATGAACAGGGCCCGCTTCATTCGATGAGGCGGGCCCTGCTGTTTGCTGTGACCGCATCCAGCTATTTACGTGCGCTTACTTTTTCTTCCGCTCTCGGCGCGGCGCCCACGCCAAGTTGCTCCATCAGCGTCATGACATTCCAGTCCGCCCACTGTTCGATGATCTTGCCGCCTTCCATGCGGGAAATGGAAGTACCGGACACCGTGCATGGGCGATTGGTCGGCGGCATCCCAAGGAATGGCCCCTTGTGGGTACCATGCGCCGTCCAGTGCACCACCACCTCATTCCGCTCGCCGATCATGTCCTCGATGGTGAAGCGGAGGTCGGGGAAAGCGCTCCGGCATGCAGTAATGTGCTGCTCGATGTTCTCCACTCCCGGAAAGGCCGGATCATGATAGCGGCACTTGTCCGCGATCAAATCGCGCATCGCGGCCGCATCGCCATTGTTCCAGCACTCTTCTATGAACCGTCGTGCGATCTCCTTGTTTTCTGTTGTGGACGGCATCTCTCCACCGCGCGTTGCTCTAGCAGACGAAGCTGACGCCGCTTTGCCTGATCCGCTTCCAGCGTGCTGAATCGTCGAGCTCATGACATTGAGGTTTTGCACCTTGGGAGCGCCGTCCAGCATGGTATTCAACGCCTGCAGCACCTTGGGGTAAGCGGAAGCGTTGTACGCGTCCGCCTGCTCTTTGCTGTCCCACAGGCTGATGGCAATGAACTCCACGTCGCCCGGCATGGCGAAGGTGATCTCTTCCCGAAAACCGGGCTGTTTCCGCAAAATGGACAGAACTTCTTTATCAAAGGTACGGGTGAATTCATTGAGCTTGCCTGGCTTCAGGCGTAACGAAACATTGCGAGCGAACATGAACTACCTCCAGTCGAATGACTAGGTGCTCCGATGATGAATGAAACGCTGTTTGAAATGTCCCGGTGCGCTGACCTAGCTGGGATGGATGAACTGGGGAGAGATAGAGCGCGCAGTCATTACGGCTGGCACACTAGTCCTCGTATAAAGAATTTGTCAACCGGTGCCCCCACGGTCAGATTCGCTGGTGAAATAACCAGACTTAAGCACACAGTCCCGCTTCGCCGCCGCGTCTCAGACGCTTGCTTCTGACGCGATCTCGTTCAACGATTCCACCACCTCGCGCATCGGCTCGCGCAGCGGCGCAAGCAGCATGTGCTGCTCGTGCATGACCTCATTGAGCAGGCTCAATCCGATGGCAAGCCGGGTCGCGTGACACGCGGTGCATTCCAGGCGCTCGCGCAGCGTACCGGTGGCGGCAAAGATGTCGGTATGGGTGGAGGCGAAGAAGGAGAGCGATTGCAAACCTTCTTCGCCGGGCATTGGATCCAGTGCGTCCACGGTGATCCGGTAATGGTGAGGCACGATCACGCCTTTTCGATTTCGCGGGCCGCGTTGTCGATCACCTCGACGATGCGGCTGCGTTGTTCAGCGGTCAGGTTGCCCGCGCGCAGGCTCAGCGCCATGCGGAAGTTCTGGATGGCGCGCATGATCTGCGGATCACGCTCCGTGGGACGGGCAGCGCTGCCCACCGCCGCCATGCGCTCCAGGATCTCCTCCACGGCGCTGCGGTTCTGCTCCAGCTCCTTCTTGCCTTCTTCGGTAATCGAGTAGAGCTTGCGCGTGCCCTCTGTCGTCACCGTAGCCAGGCCGGTCTCTTCCAGCAGTGTCAGCATGGGGTAGATGACGCCCGGGCTGGGCGAGTAGGCGCCGCCGAACTTCTCTTCGATGGCTTTGATCAGCTCGTAGCCGTGGCGAGGTTTCTCAGCAATGAGGTCGAGGATGAGGAAGCGGAGGTCGGCCGAGGCAAAGATCCGTCCCGGTCCGCGTCCGCGCCAGAATGGCCGTTCTCCCTCGCCGAAGGGGCCTGCAAAGGGGCCGCGTCCCCGGAAATGACGTTCCTCACGGGCGCGGTCGCATCCGTGGGATTCTCTGATGTGCTCTTTAAGGTGTTCCAATGGGTGTCTCATGAACGTAGTATCAAGATATATCTTGAACATGTCAAGACTAATTTAGATTACTTTTGGACCGATTCGTTCCATTCGGCGGGCGTGCCATGCCGGCAGGCGTTCTTGGGGCGAAATCACAGCCGGGAGCTGCCAGATACCAGCTTTTCTTCTATGAAAGGCCCCTGACATTCGTGGCCAAGGATTGTGTTAGCTTCGTGAGTCGAAGAGAACTGACGAGAGCGATTCGCCGGCCGCCTTCCCGCGGCCTGGACGAGGCCACAGACGCAGGTTGCAGCCTGCGCTTCCGCACATTTTCCACCCCAAGGAGCGCCATGCAGCCATTCCGTTTTGCCGTCATTGTCCTGATGGGCACAGGTATCGCCTGTGCCCAAAGCACCCTCTCCCCCACCCCGCTGCGCGCGCTCGAAGCCTTGGCCGACACTGGCTCCACTGCCGCACCATCAGAGCCAAAGGCGCAGAAGATGCTCGATCTCAGCTCGATGGACTCCACCGCCGATCCCTGCACGGACTTCTACCAGTACGCCTGCGGCAACTGGGCGAAGAACAATCCCATCCCTGCCGACCAGGCGCGCTGGGGCAACTTCGGCATGCTGGCGGAGCGCAATCAGTGGCTGCTCTACAAAGACCTCGAAGTCGCGGCCAAGCCCAGTCCGAGCCGCACGCCGCTGGAGGCGAAGTACGGCGACTTCTACGCCTCGTGCATGAACGTGGACGCGGTGAACCAGAAGGGTGCGGCGCCGCTGAAGCCATCGCTCGACCGCATCGCGGAACTGAATGACAAGAAGCAATTGGCAACCGTCTTGACCGAGCTCGAGCGCCAGGATGGCACCGACGCGCTCTTCCAGTTCCAGGTGCAGCAGGACGAGAAAGACAGCTCCCAACAGATCGCCGGTGTGCGCCAGGGCGGACTCGGGCTGCCGGATCGCTCCTACTACATCGAGAAATCGGAGCGCGAGATGAAGATCCGTGACCAGTACGTCGACCACATGACGAAGATGTTCGTGCTCGCCGGCGATACGCCGGAACAGGCGGCGGCCGAAGCGAAGAGCGTGATGGCGATCGAGACGGCGCTCGCTGAGGGCTCGCTGAGCCGGACCGATCTGCGCGAACCGGCCAATCGCTACCACATCAAGACCGTGGCGGAGCTGGAACAGATGGCGCCGGCATTCGACTGGTCGACCTACTTCGGCAAGATCGGCATCGGCTCCTTCCAGTCGCTGAACGTGGCACAGCCGGGATTCGTTGAGGCGCTCAATAAAGCGATCGACGCGGAGAGCCTGGAGGCGTGGAAGAGCTACCTGCGCTGGCATGCGATCCACGAAGCAGCACCGTGGCTCAGCGACAACTTCGTCCAGGAAAACTACAACTTCTACAACGCGACCTTGCAGGGCGCGAAGCAGTTGCAGCCGCGCTGGAAGCGCTGCACGCGGCTCACGGACATGAACTTGGGCGAAGCGGTGGGACAGGACTGGGTGCGGAAAAACTTCCCGCCCGCGGCCAAGGAAAACATGACCAAACTGGTAGCCGCGCTGGACAAGGCGCTGGGCGAGGACATCCAGCAATTGCCGTGGATGGGGGATGCGACAAAGAAAGAGGCCGAGGCCAAGCTGGCCTTGTACCGCAACAAAATCGCCTACCCGGACAAGTGGCGCGACTACTCGAAATTCACCGTGGAGCGCGGCGACCTCCTAGGTAACGTGAATCGCGGCGATGAGTTCGAGCGGCAGCGCAACCTGAACAAGCTCGGCAAGCCGGTGGACGAGACCGAGTGGGGCATGACGCCGCCCACCGTGAACGCCTACTACGACCCGAGCATGAACGACATCAACTTCCCGGCCGGCATCCTGCAGCCGCCCTTTTATTCGCTCTCCGCGGATGCGGCGCAGAACTTCGGCGGCATCGGCATGGTGATCGGGCACGAGATGACGCACGGCTTCGACGACGAAGGCTCCAAGTACGACGGCAAGGGCAACCTGCGCGAGTGGCAGACGCCGGCGGACCGCAAGGCCTTCACCGAGCGGACCGACTGCGAGGTCAAGGAGTACAACAACTTCGCACCCGAGCCGGGTGCCAACGTGAACGGCAAGCTGACGCTCGGCGAGAACACGGCGGACAACGGCGGCATTCGCATCGCGTTCCTGGCGCTCCAGAACACGCTCGCCGCGGAGGGAAAGAACCTCGACGGGCCCAAAGAAAACGGCTTCACACCGGCGCAGCAGTACTTTATCCAGTACGGGCAGATCTGGTGCGAGAGCCGCCGCCCGGAGTACTCGCGCATGATGGTGAAGGTGGATCCACACTCCCCCGGCAAGTTCCGCGTGAATGGAGTGGTGCAGAACTTCGACGAGTTCGGCAAAGCCTTCCACTGCAAGAAGGGCTCGCCGATGTATCCGGAGAACAGCTGCCGCGTTTGGTGAGGGCGCCAGACAACTCCAGACAGCGTCAGGCAACTCCAGACAGTGGCAGACGACACCAGACGAAGGCAGAATGTGACGGGCGGCAGCGGGCTGCATTTGCCTGCTGTTGTCCGCCATGGTCCGCCTTCGTCTCGCTTCTTTTGCCCGCCGAGTAGCCCGAAGGTGTACTAACCTTTTACAATGCAGGCGGGTCCCTACCCAGACTTTCAGTTCAAGCTGTTTTGGCAGCCTCGACGCATGTCGTGTGCATCGGGACGAAGGAATCGAATGAAGTTGAAGAATTTCGGCCGGGCTGCATTTGCCCTAGCCGCCTCTGCCGCGATGATTCTCGGCATGACGTCCTGCAGTCTCAGCTTTACAGTTGGCTATCTGTTTATCACCGGTAGTGCGACCGGAGCCGGCACCACCAATGGACAGATTGCTTCCTACAAAATCAAGAACAACGATGGAACACTGCCTGCATCGTCCACCGTTGGCTCTGGCGGCCCAAATCCGATTCAGGTGGTTGTGAATTCAACCGGCACGTACCTCTACGTGTTGAACGCCGGACTCGGCACCTCAGCGAGCCCTGCGGTTGGCCAGATCGACCTGTTTGCCATCGGCGGCTCCGGCGTGCTCACCCATCAGGCGACCTTCACGCCACAGGGCTCTAACACCAGGAACATCGTGATCAGCGGCAATTTTCTGTATTCGCTGGACGAGTTCGCTCCCGGACAGACCTACGGCGACATCTCCGTGTTTTCCATCGATTCCGCCACCGGCCGCTTGACCGTGATTCCGAACAGCCAGCAGAAGGATGCGCTCGGTTTGCCCCTGAACTACTTCCCGGTGGGCACCAACCCGACCTGGATGACCGTGAACGGCGGCTTTGCCTATATCGCCGAGCAGGGACCGGCGACCGGAGCAACTCCTGAGGATCCGGCGCAGGCCATCTTCATCTACAACCAGAGCGCGACCAA
>DASXGY010000082.1:0-3691 GCA_036488835.1 Acidobacteriaceae bacterium | reverse complement strand
CCAGCCACGCCGCCGAAGCACCACCCAGCATCTCCCGTCGATTCACCGCATACACTCCTTCACGTCGAGGCCCTAACACCACTCCAACCGTCATCCGTACCCATCATGGCCTTGTCATCCTGAACGAAGTGAAGGACCTGCAGTTCGGCAGCCTCACCACAAAACGGGTACCCCAACCTGCCCTGAGCCTGCCGAAGCGACCTGCAGTTTCCGGATCCACCGCGAAGGGCCACGGCAAGCGACCACGGGGAGCAGCCCTCACCTAACGCGCCGCCGGCGCGTCTGCCTGGACGGCCAGGTCCCACCGATACTTTTCGACCGAACCGCCCGCCAGCACCACCAGCGCCGCATCCGCCTGCGGCAGCGCCACTATCACCCGCCGCCGCCCTGCCCCGTCGAGCACGAACATCACATTCGACAACGCATCGCTGTCCGTTGCCGAAGGCGCAATCACCGTCGCCTGCAGCCGTCCCTCCACCGGCCGCAGCGTTCGCGGATCCATGATGTGGCAGTACTGGTGGCCCCCAACCACAAAGTGCTTCTCCGAACAGTTCGCGGTCGAGAGCGATGTATCGCGCAGCACCACAGTCGAAATAGATGCGTCCGCACGCCGCGGATCAGGCACCCGTACCTTCCATCCCTGTGCGTCCGGTGGCGCACCCAGTCCGTAAATCGTGCTCGAACCTGCGGAGAGCAGTGCTGCCTTCACGCCGTCCGCGCGCAATGCGTCTACCGCCGCATCCACCGCAAAGCCCTTGCCGATCCCACCTGGATCGAGCTCCACGCCCGGCGTGGTAAAGCGCACCGTGCGTGTGTCCGCGTCCAGCACCACCCGCTTCCAGCCGGTTTCCGCGCGGACCTTCGCCAGTTCAGCATCGCTCGGCACGTGACCCGTGCTGCGAAAAAAGCCCCACGCTTTCATCAACCTTCCCACTGTGATATCGAAGGCGCCATCCGACCGCGCACTCCACCCCAGCGATTCCTTCAGAAAGCGGAATGTCTCAGGATCGGTCGTCACCGCATGGCTCGCGGCTTCGTTGTTGATCCGTGAAAGCTCGCTCTGCGGCTGATAGTTGCTCAGCAGCGCGTCCAGTTGATCCACGATGCTGAAGACCCGCTCCGCCTCGCGGTCCGCGGCACCCCCATCCGCCGCATATATATAGAGGGTGAAGTCAGTCCCCATCGCAGGATGTACCCGCGTGAAAAGTGACTCCGCGGAGGATCGACTAACAATCAGCGCAACGGCTAGTAACGCGGGCCAAATTCGCTGACCGCCTTTGCGCCAAGCGCCTTTTAGCTGCTCCTCACAAGTACGCATCCATCTTCGCCGCCATCGCCTCCTCCAGCGTAATCCGCCGCTTCTGGCGGTACGCGAGATTCGACATGTGCGCCGCAATCGCCGACTTGTAGCCGATATCCACCGAGGCATTCGGCTGCTTGCGATCACGAATGCACTCGAACCAGTTCGCCATGTGGTCCGTGTCTTTCGAGTCGCCCTTCTGCATGGCACCATCCGGATTATTGATCTTCTCCGGAAGATATGTAATCGACGACACCGACTTACCCGTCACCATATCGTTCGATCCCGACACATGCTGGATCGTGCCTTTGTCGCCAAGAATGTGTTCGCCCAGTCCATAGCGGCTGTTGCTGAAGGTTGACTGCCAGTTCACCAGCATGTCCGGATATTCGAGCGACGCCATGATCGTGTCCGGCACCTGCCGCTTGTCCTTCTCAGAAAACACGCCACCCATCATCGACGCGGACTTCGGCAGATCCAGATCGAGCGCAGTGATGATCCATGCAATCTGGTGCACCATGTTTTCCGTTACATTGCCACCGGAGAACTCCCAGAACAGCCGCCAGTTGATGTACTTGAAGCCATCGAACTCCGGCTCCTTGCGCCCATCCAGAAACAGCTCCCAGTTCACATGATCCGGATTACAGTCCGAGGGCACCGGTCGCACCCACTGTCCCTTGCCGATCGGCGTGTTGCGGCTCATCCACGCATCCACACTGCACACCTTGCCTACCTTGCCGTCCTTGATCCACTGCAGCGCATCCTTCAGCTCGCCGGAGCTCTCATGCTGCAATCCGATCTGCACCACCTGCTTGGACCCCGCGGCCGCCTTCTTGCACTCCACCGCGCCGGGAATATCCCAGGTCATCGTCTTCTCGGAGTAGAGGTCCTTCCCCGCCTGCAACGCCGCAACAAAATACTTCGTGTGCAGGTGCAGCGGCGTCGCGTTGATCACCGCATCGACGTCCTTGCTCTCCAGCAGCTTCATCGGATCGTCGTACATGGTCGCGTTCGGCAGCATCTGTTTCGCCATGTCGCGCCGCCGGCTATAGATGTCCGCCACCGCCACGCACTCCACGTTCGGCTGCTTCAGCGCGGTCTTCAGATCCTCCGTGCCCCGATCGCCTGCGCCAATCAGCCCGAAGCGGATGCGATCGTTCGCCCCCAGCGCCCGCGCCGTCGGCAGCAACGTTGCCGCCGCCAACCCCATCCCTGCCTGTCCCAGAAACTCCCGCCGTGTCGTCATCCCTCTCCCTCTCACCAAGTACTATTTCCAGCCGACAAAAAGCTCTGTCATTCTGAGCAAAGCGAAGAACCTGCAGTGCTCATCCTCGCCACACATGCAGATGTGAGCGACACGGAGCGAACCCCACTCCTCGCGCCGCAGGCGCATGTGCCCGTGCGGCCAGCACCGCCAAAGGGGCAACAGCCCCGGACGGCCAGTCCGCCGTCAACACTGCACGCCAGCCCCAGCCAGCACCTTCTTCAATCCCGCCATGCTCACCCGCGTCGACGCTTCCGGCGTTCCCGCACCGCGCCAATGCGTCTCCAGGCTAATCGCGTAGTGATACTTCATCTTCAAAAAATCCCGGATCTGCCCCGGCCATCCCACCACGCCATCGCCCACCGGCGCCCATGCATACTTCTCGCCAGGTTTGTAGACCACATCCTTCGCATGGCAGTGCCCAATGCGCGCCTTCGGCAGCTCGTCGAAGCCCTTGCTGTATGGATACTCGCCGATCGCCGCCGCATTGCCCGGATCCCAATTCAGCATGAAGTTCTTATTCGTAACTGCCGCGAGTGTCCTTTTCGCCTCCGCGCCCGTCGCCGTGTTGCAGCTCATCTCGTTTTCCAGCAGCAGGATCAGCCCATCCTTCTCGCATCGCGCCGCCGCCTCGCGCAGCTTCTGGTCCATCGCCGCACGATACGGTTTCTGGTCCTCCAGCCGCCAGAAATCGAAGCACCGGATCCGATCCGTCTGGAACGCCTTCGCCAGCGCGATGCATCGCTCCAGCAGCTTGTCCTGCGCGCTCATATCGAAGTCCGCATGAAACTGATCGCGCTTCTCGCTCTGCTTCGAGATCGGCGCGCCAGGCCAGTCCGTCTTGAACAGCGGACTCGCGATGTCGGTCACGCGCAGCCGGTGCGCTTCCAGAATCTTTCGCGCATCGTCCACTTCTTTCGCATTCAGTTCGGTGATGTTCTTGTTCCACATCCCGCGCAGCTCAATCCAGCTCAATCCGAAATCCTTCGCTGCAATCGAGCACGCCTTCTCAAAATCCTGCGTGATCTCGTCGTTGATCACCGCCAGCCGGAACGGGCACCCGCTCATACCCGCACCCCCAGCGATTCCAGATACTGCTTGCTCATCCGCGCGCTCTCCTCCGGTGT
>DASXGY010000062.1:0-2623 GCA_036488835.1 Acidobacteriaceae bacterium | reverse complement strand
CTGCTGTCCCACCCAACCTCCGTGCTGCAAGCTGCGAATTGCGGACGGACTGCACCTGCGCTCACCAGCGCACGCGGCTGCTGAGGAACACTGTTCATGCGTCATCGCTCGAGAGCTACGCTGGGTCCGATCGTTCAAGCTTTGCTGGCCGCTGGCCTGTCCACGCTGGTTGCGTCTGCTCAGCAGCCGGCGACGACACCCGCCACGCCCGCAGCGACCGCGCCCCTGCCCGCTCCCTCAGCCAAAGCGAAGGACGCGACCGCAGATGCTTCTGCAGGTCAAGCATCGGCTCAACCACCGGCGGCACAGACGCCGGACGCATCGAGCGACGCAACCACTCCCGGCGTTGCGAATCCCGACCCGGCGACGCCGCAAGCGTCCTCAACAAATCCGACTGGCGATGCCGCTGCCACACTGCCTGCGGTGAGCATCACGCCAGCGGCGGACGCAAATTCTGCAGCGGCGCAGCAGACCGCACCCGCCGCACCGCAGGCTCCGGCGGACTCCCCGGCACAACAGCAGGCCGCTCCAGCAACGCCGTCTGCCGACCCGGCCACGAGTCCCGCCCCGACACAATCCCCGACACAAAACCCGGCATCAGCCGCAACCGACGCCACCGCGCCAGCACCCGACGCCGCACAACCAGCGCCGGCTGCCTCACCAGACCCGGCACCCGCAGCGCCGTCGACATCGGCCCCCACGGACAACCAGGCCGTGAATCCCTCTATGCCCGCGCCCCAGGTGAATGAGCCGGAGCCGCCACCCGGCTCGCGCATCGACATCTTCGGTGGATACACCTATCTGCGTCCCAGCGGCACTGTCGGCATCTGGAGCTTCCCCACCAACAACACGCGCGGCTACATTGCCAGCGCCGCCTATTACTTCCATAACTCCGGCTTCGGCGTGCAGGCGGAGTTCTCGCATAGCGAATACCTCCTCGGCACCACCGGCACATCGCCCGCGCCGCCATTTGTGCAGCTCGGCGGCCTCACGGACTCCTTCTACACCGTCCAGGCAGGGCCCATCTATCGCTTCTTCGTCGGCGAGCACGTCCTCCCCTTCGTACACGTCACCGCCGGCGGCGCAAAGGTGGCGGGACCTAAATTCCAGCCGCCCACCTGGGGCTACGGCTTCTCGGGTGGCGGCGGTGTCGATGTTGTGCTGCCCCACACGCGCGATCACGTTGCCTTCCGTGTCGCTCAGCTCGACTTCGGCTATATGCACGCCGATCAGGGCGCATTGCAGCCCTACGATCTGGCCGGCGGCACGCAGGAAGTAAGCAATCTGCGTATCTCGACAGGACTTGTCTTCCGCTTGGGCGAGAAGAATCCAGTCCCGGCGAAGAGCCTGGCCTGCGATGCCACCCCGTCCGAGGTCTATGCGGGTGAGCGCGTCACCGTGGCCGCAACCCTGCGCAACTATCGCGACAGAACCAAGCACCCCTTCTTCTTCGCCTGGCAGTTGACCGCCGGCAAGCAGCAGGGCTTCGGGCCGGTCATCTTCGTCGACACCACCGGCCTGGCCGGCGGTACCTATCACGCGACTGCCCACATCTCGCTCAAGGAGAAGGGCAAGCAGTTCGCGCAGTGCTCCACCAATTTCGTGGTCAAGGAATCGCCCGCGCCGACCGTGAAGTGCTCGGCCGATCCTTCCACCGTGACGCCGGGTCAGGTCTCCCTTATCACCGCCTATGCCAGCACCATCGCGCAGCGGCAACTGACCTACAGCTACACCACCTCCGAAGGCCAGATCAGCGGCAAGGACAATACGGCAGAGCTGCACACCGACGGCTTGCCGCCGGGCGTGGCCACCGTCACTTGCAATGTGCAGGACGATCTGGGCCGGACCGCGGTTGGAACGACGGAGGTCACCATTGCTCCGCCCGCGCTGCCGCCCGCACCCAAGGCCCAGCCGCTGTGCACGGTCTACTTCAACCGCGACATGCGCCGCCCTGCCCGTGTGGACAACGAAGGCCGCGCCTGCCTGGACGACATCGCTCTCACCATGGAGCACCAGCCGGATGCCCGCCTGGTCCTGGTGGGCGAACACTCCGACAGCGAGGTTGACGGACAGTTGACCGCCGCCGAGCGTTCCATGAACACCCGCGCGTATCTTGCCAACGAGAAGGGCATCGATCCGTCGCGCGTCGACGTCCGCACCAGCACCACGCCGGGCCGCCAGGTGCAGACATACCTGCTGGCGCCAGGCGCCGTCTTCGACCAGCCGACTGAAGGCCAGATCGACGAGTCGAAGATCAAGATCCACGGCCAGCAGTACGCGCATCAGCACATGCGCGCACCCCAGAAGGGTCCCGTGGGACACGGCGTCTCGCATCCGCCCAAGAATTAAAGGTGGAGCGACGGTCGGTACGGCGATTCGAAGCAAAGATGGCAAGCACGGCCTTTCCCCAGGAAAGGCCGTCCTCGCCTCTCGGCTGATCCGGCCGCAGGCTTCAGCTTCCTGCCCATTTCGGTACACGAAAAGTACTCTCGAAAGTAACCTAAGGTGCTTTGGAATGAGCAGAATTAAACTTTCGTGATATTGAGTCGGTGACGTAAGAGGGTTACTGTTCAATCATCCCCGGTTGCCGGCCGATCCCCTGGTCCGCAAAGTTTGAACCGGT
>DASXGY010000046.1:0-3156 GCA_036488835.1 Acidobacteriaceae bacterium | reverse complement strand
TGGCGTCCCCGACGGGATTCGAACCCGTGTTACCGCCGTGAAAGGGCGGTGTCCTAGGCCACTGGACGACGGGGACGCTGAGCGGAGTCCGCGGAAGCTGCCAGGCGACAGCGCGATGCCCGCTTGAGGCTGACTTTGAGGCTACCAAGGGGTGGGGGTACTGTCAAAACGGCCGGCGCTTCATGGTAAGGCAGTTTCGTAATCGCGCCATATCGATGCCCGCAAGCGACCTTAGAGCGGCGCCTGAACCGCTGCTTGCGGCAGAGACTGCGCACGCGGATGCTATAACCCAATCACATGCGCAAGTTCCACTATCTTGACACGCTGACGATCGTCTTTGTCGTCGTTCTAGTAATTTCGAACCTTGTGGGACCGAAGATGTGCCAAGTGGGACCGTTCAAATTGAGCGGCGCCGAGCTGCTCTTCCCCATCACCTATATCTTCGGCGATGTCTTTACTGAGGTGTATGGGTATGCCGCGTCGCGGCGGGCCATCTGGATGGGCTTCCTGGCCATGGGCCTGCTGTCGGTCTTCGGCGAGATCGCGGTGGCGCTGCCGCCCGCGCCGGACTGGCACAATCAACAGGCCTTTGCGACGGTCTTCGGGCTGGTGCCGCGCTTCGCTATTGCCAGCCTGGTGGCCTATTGGGCGGGCGAGTTCACGAATTCCTATACGATGGCCAAGCTGAAGTTGTTGACCAAGGGCTCGAAGCTGTGGACGCGTACCATTGGGTCGACCTTGACCGGTCAGGCGGTCGACACGACGATCGTGATCATGATCGCCTTTTACGACGCACCGTGGGCGGCCAAGGCGAACATCATCGTGTCGTCGTATCTCGCGAAAGTTATCTACGAGGTACTGGCGACACCGCTCACGTACGCAGTGGTCTATGGGCTAAAGAAATCGGAGCGCGTGGACACCTTTGACGAACACACCTCCTTCAATCCGTTTCGCCTGCGCTCCAACTCTACCGAGTAGAGCAATAATTCCTGGTCACGATAGGCTCAGAGTATGAATGTAGGAGAAGAGCGCATGCGGGCGGTCGTGGTCCACGGCCAGGGCGATGCGGGTACTATGCGCGTTGCCGAAGTTCCACGGCCAGCGCCGAGACCTGGTGAAGTGCTCATCAAAGTTACAGCGGCCGGCGTGAACCGTGCCGACATTGTGCAGCGCAAGGGACACTATCCGCCGCCAGCCGGCGTCACGGACATACTCGGAATGGAAGTGAGCGGACATGTCGCCGCGATAGGCACGAATGTGGCGCGCTGGAAGATCGGCGATGCAGTATGCGCGCTGCTGGCGGGCGGAGGTTATGCCGAGTATTGCGTGGCGCCGCAGGGGCAGGTGCTGCCGGTTCCGGAGGGTGTCTCCGTGGAAGATGCTGCGTCGCTGCCGGAGGCGGCGTTCACGGTGTGGGCGAATTTGTTCTTCGACACCCAGATGCTGCGGACGCGGGAATTGCTTCTGATACAAGGCGGATCCAGCGGCATCGGCTCCTTTGCGATCCAGGCTGCACGGCACATCGGCGCACGCGTGGTGACGACTGCCGGCTCAGCGGAGAAGTGCGCGTATTGCCGCGACCTGGGTGCCGAGGTCGCGTGGAATTACAAAGAAGAAAACTGGGTGGCGGCCGCGTGGGCATGGTCGGAGGGCAAAGGCATCCAGGTGATCCTGGATATGATCGGCGGCGACTATTTCGGCAAACACATTGAACTGCTCGCGCAACGCGGGCGGCTGATCCACATCGCCACGACCAAAGGGGCCGAGGTGACGCTGGACCTGCGCGAGGTGATGCGCAAGCGGCTGATCGTAACCGGCTCGACACTGCGCGCGCGCAGACCGGAGGAGAAGAGTCTGCTACGGGAGGGTGTCGAAGCAAAGCTGTGGCCGGCAATCGCGAGCGGTGCGATTCGCCCGACGGTACATGCGAAATTTCCGTTGGCCGATGCCAGAGAAGCACACCGGCTGATGGAATCAAGCGCTCATCTGGGCAAGATTGTGCTGACGCTGTAGCAGACGACGATTGACTCCTGCGGCCGACATGTACACTGCCTTCGCCCTCAAAACTCGATTTGGAGACGGATGATGATTGCCGCTCGCCGTGCCGCTTACCTCTGTCTGTTCACCGGCATCGTCTTTACTTTGCACGCGGAAAGTGCGGGCCCAAACTCCCGCACGCCCTCCACACCGAAAAGTGTGGCCGCTCCGCAAGGAACGGCAAGCAGTCCGGTCGACATCCCGGACCTGCTGAGTACCGTCCGTCTCGGCGGCGCTGCATGGTCGCCGGATGGCCGGCAGATCTTGTATTCCGGCAACTCATCCGGACGTATCAATCTCTGGATCGTGAACTCAGACGGAACCGGAGCGCATCAGCTTCTCCACTCGGACGACGCGCAGTCGGGAGCCATCTGGTCGAAAGACGGCCAGAGCGTTGTGTACCAGCAGGATCGTGGCGGAGATGAGATCTACGACCTCTACACAGTACCTGCGGCTGGAGGGATGCCGCAGGCGCTGACACAGACGGACCAGATCAGCGAAACCAATCCGCACTTTTCACCCGACGGCAAGTGGCTGGCGTTTCAACATAAGGAAAAACAGGGATCTTCCGTCAATCTCGCGATGATGGACTGGAACACACACCAGGTGCGGCTGCTCACGCACGAGAAGGACGCGAAGCGTTCCTGGAATATCGTCAGCTGGAGTCCGGATGGACAGACGCTCTACGCGAACCGAGGCGATCTGCACGAAGATACGAGCGTATGGAGTGTAAATGTCGCGACCGGCGATGCGCGCGAGCTGACGCCGCACAAAGGCAACGTGCTCATCGGGGCGTCCAGCCTGTCTCCAGATGGAAAGACCCTCCTCATAGGCTCGAACGAGAAGGACGGCTACGGCAATGTCGCTCTGCTGGACCTCGCGACCCTGCAAAAGAGATGGATCACAGACACGCAGTGGGACGCGCAGCCCGGCAGTTTTTCGGCCGCGGGCGATCTGTTCACCTGGTCGCTGAATGCCGATGGACGTACGTCGATTCATTTCACCGACGCGAAAACCTACAAGGAAGTGCCGCATACGATCCCAGAAGGGTTGAACTATGAGAACGGCAATCCAACCCCCTTCGCGCTGGACGGCCGGCTGCTATTTGTCCACCAGGAC
>DASXGY010000042.1:0-10684 GCA_036488835.1 Acidobacteriaceae bacterium | reverse complement strand
GCCTCATCCTCTCCGTCACCACGCAGGGCTTCGGCAAGCGCACCGATGTGGACGAGTATCGCTTGCAGACGCGCGGCGGCAAGGGTGTCATCAACCTGAAGACCACGGCGCGCAACGGCAAGGTGAACGCGATCCAGTTGGTCGACGACTCCTCCGAGCTGATGGTGATCAGCCAGTACGGCAAGATCATCCGCATCGACACCAAAACCATCCGTGCAGCAGGCCGCTCCACCCAAGGGGTGAAGCTGCTGAACCTGGAAGACGACGACAAGGTGGCTGCGGCGGTGGTCATTCCGCCGGAAGAAGCGAAGACCGAACCGGAAAACGGCACGTTATTGCAGTAATCCCGCCGGGGCTGCTGCAAACCATTGTTGTCGAGCACGCAATGAGGCCTCCCACGCGGGAGGCCTTGTTCGTCCGGGGCAGCGGGTCGTCGTGGCAACGGTTCGTCGGGGCGGCGGTTATGGGGATGCTTCCGGAACAGATGTGGGCACGGAAGCGTATTCCAACCCATCGACGGGATTTTTTTGCGTCAAGGTCAATGTCCATGAGTGAGGTCAGAGTGAGGTCGTGCATGCGTCTGGCCGGAATCGCCTGCTTGCTTCTGTGCTGCTGCCTGAGTCATGCGCAGCAGACGTCGCCTCATCCTGACATTCCTCCCACCATCCGGGTTTCTACAGAGTTCGTCGTTTTGGATGCTCTGGTGGCGAACAAAAAGACGGGGAACCTGCTTGGCAATCTGCAATCCAGCGACTTCGCCTTATCAGAGGATGGGGTTCCGCAGCACATCACGTATTTCAGCCATGATCAACTGCCCCTCTCGGTGGTATTTCTCTTTGATCTCACCGAGACCGTTCAGCCGGTTCTGAAGCCCCTCGCGGAGGGTGCGCGAGAGATTCTCGGCCACCTCAAGCCGCAGGACGAGGTAGCCGTTATGGTTTTCTCCTCGCATACCGAACTGCTTCAGGGCTTCACCCGGGATCGTGCTCTTGCTGCCGATGCTATCGCCAAGGCCTCCGACATGAAGACCAACGACGGCACTTTCATTCACGAATGCATGTACGAAGCTGTCGAAGAGTCCATGCGCTCCACCATTCCGGACAGTCGCCGCGTCATGGTCTGGTTGACGGACGGAACCGCGAACTTCGAAAACTCCTTCACGCAAAAGACGATTGGCAAAAATGCTCCGCCGCACCTGCATACCAAAGACGAGGCGACGGAGAAGCTGCTTCGCTCCGGTGTCGTCACCGCGGCGCTCATCGATCGAAGCTCGGGCACGGATGCCTTCGTCGTTGCCGCAGACGTGAACCCGTTCGCGATGATGTTCGGCGGCCGCATGGGAGACGTCCGGAAATACGCCGACCTGACCGGAGGACCGATTCTCAACACCAGCAAGAAGGAAGTTGCCACGCGGCTGGCGGAGTTGATTGACCAGCTTCGCGGCCGCTACACGATCGGCTATAAGCCGTCCGCGTCCAAGCCGCCGGGAACTTTCTGCAAGTTGCACCTGGAACTCACTCCCGAGGCTCACAAAGCCGATGTTGCTGTACGCGACAGTATGGTGCGTACCAGACGCGGTTACTACCGTTAGAGCGTTTTGCCGGGTGAGAGCGGAAGCAATCTGCTACCGGTCTCAGCACGACAGGGGCAAGCAATTGGCTCCGCCTTGCAGAGCCATGATCCTGCGATCGGGCAACCCAACTTATAATCAAGGCTTCATGCTGACGCCTGAACGTATCGCGGCCGCTCGCGAGCGCATCCGCGATGTGCTCTACTACTCGCCCTGCCAGATCTCGCACGATCTCTCCGAGCTGGCCGGCCATCCTATCTATCTCAAGCTGGAGAACCTGCAGCGCACCGGCGCCTTCAAGGAGCGCGGCGCGCTGAACCGGCTGCTACAGCTCACGCCGGAGGAGCGCGCGCACGGCGTGATCGCCGCGAGCGCCGGCAACCACGCACAAGGCGTGGCCTTTCATGCGGCGAGGCTGGGCATTCGCGCGCGTATCGTCATGCCGCAACCCACGCCGCTGGTAAAGGTCTCCGCGACCCGCGGCTTTGGCGCTGAGGTCATCCTGCACGGCGCCAATTATGACGAAGCCTGCGACGAGGCCACGCGTCTGCAGCAGGCAGAGCAACTCACCTTCATCCATCCTTTCGATGACGATGAGGTGATCGCGGGGCAGGGCACGATCGGGCTTGAAGTGCTGGAGCAGCTTCCGGATGTCGAAGCGATTGTGGTGCCGATCGGCGGCGGCGGTCTGATCGGCGGTGTTGCCTGCGCGGTGAAAGAGGCGCGGCCCGATGTGCGCATCGTCGGTGTGCAGACGGAGCGGCTTGCGTCGATGTTGCGTGCCGTCGAGCACGGCAGTCCGGTTACGCTGCCGGCGCAGGCCACCATTGCCGATGGCATCGCGGTGCGCCGCGCCGGCGAGCGCACCTTTCCATTGGTCCAGCGCTACGTGGACGAGATTGTCACCGTGGATGAGGAAGAGATTTCAAGCGCCATCCTGGTATTGCTGGAGAAGGAGAAGACGCTGGCCGAGGGTGCCGGCGCCGCGGCGCTCGCGGCGCTGCTCCAGGGCAAGACAGGCCTGCGCGTGGAGAAGACAGTGGCGCTGGTGTGCGGCGGCAACATCGATGTCACGCTGCTCTCCCGCATCATCGAGCGCGGCCTGGCCAAGGACGGTCGCCTGTTGCGCATCCGCGTGTACCTGCTCGATCGTCCGGGATCGCTGCATCAGCTCACCCGCATCCTGACCGAGTGCGAAGCGAACATCGTGCAGACCAGTCACAACCGCTCCTACTATGGCGTGAATCTGGGCGATACCGTCATCGAGATCACGCTCGAGACACGCGGTTCCGCGCACATTGCGGCGATTGCCGATGCGTTGACCGGTGCCGGCTACCGGCATGAACGCGTTCATTGAGGGAACAGACGCAGAAAGAGCGCCCCGGTTAGGGCGCTCTCCTTGCCTGATTCAAAACGACTAACCCAGAGAACAAGCACAACAGTGTTGCAGAGGACTGCAGTCCAGAAACCCGCGCTACTTCCTGGCGTATTGCTTCAGCTTCGCGAGACTGTCAAAGTTCGAAGCTTCGAGCAGACCGGAGTTGCCGCAGTTGTCAACCTCATACGTGTTGTAGTTGCGGTGAACGAAGAGCAGGTACTGTTTGCCGGTCTGCATGGGGAACTTGGTCGGACTGTTCTCGCTGAAGATTTCAACGACATCCCGATCGACCATGCGTCCCTTGATGACACGATCCACGTGCACGATGTAGTTGATGCCGTCCATGTGGAATGAGGAATCCGGTACCGGTACAGCAGCTTCGACTGTGGCGACCATCGTGGTGCCGGCCTGGTGCAACTCCTGGTTCAAGGAAATTCGATTGCTCTGACACTGGGCAAGGCAGGTTGCCGAGGCAGCGGCGATTGCCAGCGAAACGATCCAAGACTTCATGTGGTGCCCCCAATACTTGCAAATGTTTCTCTGTGCGACTGCGCGTAGATGGAGAATCCCATGCACGGTTAAAACGGCCAAGCGAAACCACTCCCAGCCATACGGTTAGCCCCTTACCGGGGACTGCACTTTCCGGGGCGTCCCGGCCGTGCAATAAGTAACTTGCGTAATGTAAATTACTCACACATTTGGCTATCTGTTACTGCAAATCGCACAAATAAAGCAACTTGCTCGAAACTGTTAATTCTCTCGATAACGAAGCGATTACCTGGTTACCGGATCGGCATTTCCAGCGGTAGAAGTTAACTCTGGTCTCCAGCCTGTGCGCGGGCGGCGCTACCGTGCACAATGGACGCACCTATGCATGCCAGGCGTACCGCACGAGCCGTGCGACAGATGGTGGTCAATCATGGCTGGGCCGCAGTCATGCGGACCGCTCGCGCCCGCCTGCGGCAGAGGCTGCGCCGTGCGTCGTCACAGCCATCGGATACGACCACCTGGCTGCCCACTGCCAAGCATGCCTTCGATCACCAATATGGTGTGGATACGAGCGGACTCGTCTGGAGCGTCGATCTAAAGACCGGCAGCCCCAACGACGTATGGAATACCGCCTACTACGGCATCGGACCCTCCGTCTTTCACCATGTCATGGCGCAAGTGCCCGCGTCGCTGCTGAGGACTGCCACCTTCATTGATCTGGGGTGTGGCAAAGGCCGAGCCGTGCTGCTGGCGTCGGAGTATCCGTTTCCCCACGTCGTCGGGGTCGAGATCGCTCCCCAACTGCAGCGCATCGCGGTCGAAAACGTCACCCGATACACTGCCGCGCGAACGGCAGAGGTGCGCGGCCATCTGGCTCCGATGCACGTGCTCCTGGAAGATGCGGCGAACTACCGCTTCCCCAGCGGCCCGCTCGTCGTCTATCTCTACCACCCGTTCTGCCGTCCGGTATTGGAGAAGGTGGTCCGCAATCTGGGCCGCTCGCTTGCGGAGGAGCCGAGAGACGCTGCCGTGATTTACATCAACCACGAGCTGCGCGATGCGCTGGATCGCGCACCCTATTTGCAGCAGGCGTGGAGCGCAACGGTGGAGATGGATATAACCGACCGGCTGGCGGATCGCATTGGTTCGAGCAGGGAAGACTGCGCCCTCTACCTGACACGTCGTCAAAACTAGAGCGGCGGATCTGCTCCATGCCGCCCTGCACGCAAGTCGTAGTGAGAGGCAGGCTTTGAGCGGGCACAACCCGCGTAGAATCTTTCCAGTTCCCTAAAGCAGAGAGGCAAAACATTATGGCGAGTGAAGTGACGCTGGATGCAGCACGCCGCGTGATCGTGGCTGCGGAGAAGAAGGCGAAGGAGATTGGCCAGCCCATGAACATCGCGGTGGCTGACGAAGGCGGCAACCTGGTGGCCCACGTGCGCATGGACGGCGCATGGATGGGGTCGGTGAACATATCGATCAACAAGGCCTGGACCGCGCGCGCGTTCGATATCACGACCAAGGACCTGGGCGACAATTCGCAGTCCGGTCAGCAATTCTTCGGCATCCACGCATCGAACGGCGGCAAGGTGATGATCTTCGCCGGGGGCATTCCGCTGAAGAAGGGCGGCAAGGTTGTCGGCGCCATCGGAGTCAGCGGGGGCTCGGGCGAACAGGATCACGCGGTTGCCGAAGCCGGCGCGGCAGCATTCGGTTCGTAGCCGTCGCGGCTACGAGTCTGCGGACCCTATGCAAAATCCACAGCATTTGCGGGTGTTCTGCAGTAAACGTATCCGCCTGGGCACTTCGCGAGCCGTGGGCTCCGGCGCTAGCATGAAGACGCTCTCGCATTCTTCGCGTACCTGCTTCCGGGCAATGCGCTGTCTTCACCCTTGTATGCACTTTTGTCGTCGCTTCGCAGGCGTGTCTGCGCTCCTCTGCCTGGTGTTTCTGCTGATGCCGCACGCGGTTCTGGCCGTGCGGCATCACCAGCGTCGCGCCACATCGCGACCGGCACATCACCGGCGCGAGCATCATGTACGCCCGCACACCGCGCGAGCCCTGCGGCGTGCTCGCAGGCATGGCACAGAAGCTGTGCGTGCCGCCGCTCGCACGGAGACGCAGCGCGTGGCCCGCGGCGAAGACACAGACTCCTCCGGGTCCGCATCGCTGAACCTGCCGGAACAACCGCTTGCCCGCATGAATCTGCCGCCTCTGCGCGGCAGCCATGAATCGCTGGTGCGCCAGAACGAGCGTGCCGAAGAGGATGGTCTGCTGCGGGTGAAGGATGACGCGGATCTCGAGATGCTGCGCCGCCAGGGCAGCCTGGTCGCGCTGCCGGAGCTCGCCTCCATGCGGTCGGACACCCGGCTTCCGGCGAACCGCCGCTACTGTCGCGTGTGGACCAGCCACTTTCTCACTGATCTGGCGCGTGTCCACTACGAGCGCTTCCACAAGCCGCTGCAGATCAACTCCGCTGTGCGCACCATCGAGTACCAGCGCCGCCTGCTTCACATCAACGGAAACGCAGCGCCGGCGGAGGGCGATGTCGCCTCTCCGCATCTGACCGGCGAGGCGGTGGACATCGCCAAAAAGGGCATGACGCCATCGGAGGTCGCATGGATGCGCGCCTACCTGCTGCCACTGCAGACGGCGGGCAGAATCGATGTCGAAGAGGAGTTCCAGCAGTCCTGCTTCCACATCTCGGTCTACCGGGCGTACACGACACCGCGCCCCGAGCTCGCGGCTCCCGCGAAGTCTTCGGCACTGGTAGCCTCCGGCGTTCGCTGAAGCCGCGCCCATTTCTTACAACCCGAATTGCCGCTGTCCGCGTCATCATGCGATAGCATCGAACCGCACTGGACGGAGGGCGCAGCATGCCAGCGAGGCGCACGATCGGAAATGTCACGGCTTCCACTGAGCTGCTCGAGATGGCGATGGCCTTCGCGCCAAGCTGCGTTCTGTGCGCGGCGGCGCGCCTCGGCGTTGCCGATGCGCTGGGTGACGCGGAGCGAAGCGCGTCGGAGGTGGCGACGGCGTGCAAGGCAGAGCCCTCATCCATGTACCGGCTGCTGCGAGCGATGGCAGCACTCGGCCTGCTCAACGAGACCAGCCCGCAGCACTTCCGGCTCACCGCGCTGGGCCGGCCGCTGCGCAAGGACGTGCCGGATTCGGCATGGCCGGCGGTTGTGTTCTGGGCCGACCTGCTTGCCGACCTTTGGTCGCAGCTTGGCGAGTGCGTGCGCACCGGAAAGAACGCTGTGGGGGTGATGGAGAAATCGGGCAGGATTCCACGCTGGTCGCAGGACCCCAACGCAAGCGACATCTTTCGCGCGGTGATGGGCACGAGCCCAACGGAGGACTACGCGCCCATCGCGGCCGCGTGGCAGTTTCCCGCCAGCGGCGTGGTGGCAGATCTCGGCGGCGGCGGCGGCTCGCTCATCCTTGCCATACTGGAGCGCTACCCAAACCTGCGGGGCATGCTGGTGGACAGGGATGCCTCCATCGAGGCCGCGACGGCTCGCTTCCAATCCTTATCGATGGCAGACCGCTGCGAGTTGATTGCAGCCGATCTGTCCGAGACAGTGCCCCCCGGCGCCGATGTCTACATGCTGAAGCATGTGCTGCACGGCTACACGGACGATAAGGCGGTCGCCATCCTGCGTCATTGCCGCGATCTCGTTCCACCCAACGGACGCCTGCTGGTGATCGAATTCGTTCTGCCGGATGTTGTTTCGGGACCGGCGCCGGAGCTGGTGGGACGCTTCATGAGCGACCTGAACATGCTGGCGGTGACCAGCGGCCGTGAGCGCAGCGAGCGCGAATGGCGGAAGTTGCTGGAGGACGCGGGCTTCACGCTCACGCGCAACGTCCCGGTGCCGGAGATGGATGTTTCGATCCTCGAAGCGCATCCGATGTCTACACTGAAGTAGCCGAAACGACAAAGCGCTGCGGAAATTCTCCGCAGCGCTCTGATGAAGCAGTGAGCTATTCCGTCCAGCGTTTGAAGATCAGCGAGCCGTTGGTGCCGCCGAAGCCGAAGGAGTTCGACAGCGCATACTCCGCCTGAATCTTCTGCGGCTTGTTCGGTACATAGTGCAGCTCGCAGGCTGGGTCCTGATTGTCCAGGTTGGTTGTCGGCGGAGCGATCTGCTCAATCAGCGCCATCACCGTGATGCCCGCTTCCAGTCCGCCGGCGCCGCCAAGCAGGTGCCCGGTCATCGACTTGGTGGAGCTCACCGGCATCACGCCCGACAGCGCGCGCTCGCCGAAGAGCTTCTTCATGGCGGCGGATTCCAGTGCGTCGCCCAGTGGCGTCGATGTGGCGTGCGCATTCACGTAACCGATCTGGTCCGGCGAGAGCCCGGCGGACTTGAGCGCGTTCCCCATCGCTCGAAAGCAGCCTTCGCCCTCGGGCGCCATGCCAGTCATGTGGTACGCGTCGGAGCTCATGCCGTAGCCGACAATCTCGGCGAGAATCTTCGCGCCGCGCGCCTTGGCATGTTCCAGCTCCTCCATGATCAGGATGCCCGCTCCCTCGCCAACCACAAAGCCGTCGCGGTCCTTGTCGAAGGGACGGCAGGCGTGCTCCGGATCGTTGTTCCGGGTGGAGAGCGCCTTCATCGCGGCAAAGCCGCCGACGCCCATGGGCGTGATGGCCGCCTCGGAGCCTCCCGCGATCATCACATCGGCATCGCCGCGTTCGATGGTGCGGTAGGCGTTGCCCACGGAGTGCGCGCTGGTGGTGCAGGCGGTGGCGGTCGCTTCATTCGGTCCCTTCGCGCCATAACGGATGCTGACCTGGCCGGCGGCCAGGTTCACGATGGCGGCTGGGATGAAGAAAGGCGAAATCTTGCGCGGGCCGCCGTTCAGCATGTTGCTGTGCTCGCGTTCGATGATGTCGAAGCCGCCGATGCCGGAGCCGATATGTACGCCGATGTGCTCGGCGTTGTCCGGCGTGACCTTCAATCCGCTATGCTTCATCGCTTCGTCTGTGGCAGCGATGGCAAAGTGGATGAAGCGCGACATCTTGCGCGCTTCTTTCTTCTCGATGAATTGTAAGGGGTCGAAGTTTTTGACTTCGGCCGCGAAGGTGACAGGAAAGGCGCTGGCGTCGAAGCCGGTGATCGGCGCCATGCCGCTCTTGCCGGCCAGCAGATTCTGCCAGAGTTCCGGTGCCGTATTTCCGGGTCCGGCAATGAGGCCAAGCCCCGTCACCACCACCCGTCGATCGCAACGCAAGGTTACTTGCCGCCTTTCGCGTGTTTCTCGATATATTCCGTCGCGTCCTTTACGGTCTTGATCTTCTCGGCGTCTTCGTCCGGAATTTCCATGTCGAAGGCCTCTTCAAACTGCATTACCAGCTCTACAACGTCGAGCGAATCTGCTCCCAGGTCTTCCTGGAAGGAGGCGCTGGGCGTGACCTCGGCCTCATCCACCTGGAGCTGCTCTACAATGATCTGCTTTACCTTCTCGTCCACTGCTGCCATGCGTATCTCCTCGATCACCGAATCGAATGAACTGAATCCCTTTGAGACTATCAGGTACGCGGCGTGCGGGCGCACCTGTGGAGCCCCCGCACCCGGTGTGGGAATGCGGATCCCGAACTCTCAAGTCTACTGAGGGGGTCTGGGGGTGTAAAGGCAGGCGACCCGGCACCGATGGACGCCGCTCAGGGCAACTTCGAGGCGGTAAAGTGCGAGGGAAGCGGTTGGGTTCATGAACGTCATGGTCTATTTGCTATCGGCGCTCGCCTCGCTCGTCATCGGCGGGCTGGTCGGTTATCTCGTCGCCCTCTCCCGGCGCACGGTCCTGGCCGAGGAAGCAGCACAACTGCGCAGCCAGGTTGCGGCGCTGGACGCCACCCTGACCGCCGAGCGCAACGCGCAAGCCCGTTTGGACGATGGGCGCGACCTTATGGCCGATCAGTTCCGCGTGCTGGCCAACAACATTCTCGAAGAGAAGTCGCGCCGCTTTGCCGAGCAGAACCAGACCAATCTGGGGCAATTGCTCGATCCACTCAAGACGCGCCTGCAGGAGTTCCAGACCAAGGTGGATCAGGTCTACGTGCAGGAGAGCAAGGATCGCAGCGCGCTGGCCCAGCAGGTGACCTCGCTGCTGGAGATGAATCAGCGGCTCGCCGCCGAAGCCAGGGATCTGACGCTGGCGCTGAAAGGCTCCGCGAAGACACAGGGGGACTGGGGCGAGGTCATACTGGAGCGCATTCTCGAAGCTGCAGGGCTGCGCCGCGGCCACGAGTACACCGTGCAGGAGACCATCGCGCGCGAGGACGCCACACGTGCGCGGCCGGACGTGATCCTGCATCTGCCCGGCGATCGCAAGCTGGTGATCGATGCCAAGGTGTCGCTGATCGATTACGGGACATACTGTGCGAGCACCGACGATGCGTTGCGCAAACATGCCGCCACACGCCATTGCGCATCTTTGCGCGAGCACATCCGGGATCTGGCAGCGCGCAACTATCACCGGCTCCCCGGTCTGGAAACGCTGGACTTCGTCATCCTCTTCGTGCCCATCGAGCCGGCATTCCTGCTGGCGCTCGAAACCGACAGCACCCTCTGGGTGGACGCGTGGGAGAAGAACATCCTGCTGGTCTCGCCCAGTACATTGCTCTTCGTCGTGCGCACCGTGGCGCATCTGTGGAAGCAGGAGGAGCAGGTACGCAACGTGCAGCAGATCGCCGAGCGCGGCGCGGAGCTCTACGACAAGTTCGCCGGCTTCGTCGAAGATCTAAGCAAGGTGGGCGCGCGGATCGAGCAAACACACATTGCCTACGAGGCGGCCTTCGACAAGCTCACCCGCGGACGCGGCAACCTGGTCCGTCAGGTGGAGATGCTGCGCTCGCTCGGCGTGCAGCCGGTCAAGCGCCTGCCACGGCACCTGACGCAGCGCGCGGAAGAGGTCGAAATCTTTGAAGAGGTTCCTGAAGCGAAGAGCGATGATACGCCGTAGTAAAGTTTCCGTCTGTGAACGGCAGCTGAATTTGTGCAGACTGTAGCCCAATCATGTCAAGAGAGAATTCTGTCTGTGCTTGCGCACAAAGCCATCCCCCAAATGTGTAGCTTGCAAAGCGTCGCGCCGCTCGATAGCATCCGAAACAGAAACCGGCCTGCAAAGCAGGTGCGGAGCTAACGCTGGTAGAACCTATAATTCTTGAACAGGGACTCGACTCGAATAATTGGCTCGGTGTGCAGTGTCCGCCAGTCCGGAATGCCTAAAGAGCTGCG
>DASXGY010000031.1:0-10795 GCA_036488835.1 Acidobacteriaceae bacterium | reverse complement strand
CATGAGTTCTTCCTCGAGCGAGACTACCCGGCGCTCGATGAGCTGGAGCGCATTCATCGTCGCCTTGGGGCGCAGCCACTGCATCGCGACGAACTGCAGGCAGCGCTGCGCATGGACGCCGATGTCTTCGAGAAGGCGCTTGAAAAGCTCTACATCCACGGCGCAGTAACAGTTACGTATGACGATCAGGTGAGTCTAGGCTCCGATGCCGGGAACTGGCGCAAGACCTATCGCTCGCAGGCGGACCACCGCCGTCTGCAGCTTGACCTGGTCGCCCGCTACGCGGAGGGTCACGCCTGCCGCATGTCCTCGCTCGTCGCGCACTTTGGAGACACCGCCGATAGCCGCCATCTCTGCGGCCATTGCGACTTCTGCTCGCCCGAGCGCGCCATTGCGCAGAGCTTCCGCGGCCTGACCGCGCAGGAGGAGCAGGCTGCGCGCGGCATCCTGAAGTCTCTGCGCCGCGGCCCGTCGCCCTCGACTGGTCGCCTCTACAAAGAGCTCTATCCACGCGAGGACCTCTCGCGTAACGACTTCGACGCCGTTCTCGGAGCACTCGCCGCCGCAGGCCTGCTGCGCATCGAAGACGCCAGCTTCGAAAAGGACGGCAAGCCGGTGAATTATCGCAAAGCCGCGCTCACCCGCGAGGGCGAGAACTACGTTGAAGGCGGCCCGCTCGACCTCTCACTGCGCGAGCGGGATGCCGCGAAGAAAAATACCCGAAAGCAACGCAAGTCGGAGAAGATCTCAAAGAATACCCCGGAGAAAAATACCCCGGATAAGCCGCCTGTCGCGTTGTCGCCTGAGAGCGCCGCACTCGAACAGCGGCTCAAGGAGTGGCGTCTGGCCATCGCGAAGAAGGAAGGCAAGCCCGCCTTCTTCGTCTTCGGCGACAGTGTCCTGCGCTCCATCGCACAGGCACGCCCGAGGAACCTCACGGCGCTCGCGGCGATCCACGGAGTCGGCGCAGCCAAGCTCGAACGCTTCGGCGCGGATGTCTGCCGCCTCTGTGCTGAGTCCTGAGTTACCATTCCCGGCATGATGCTTCGCGCTCTGCTGGTCCCCGCTGCGCTGCTTGCTCTCACCCTTCCCGCCATGTCCGAGAGCGCTCCATCAACGGCTGCAACACATAAATGGTCCATCGTCGTGCATGGTGGCGCGGGTGTGATCGAGCGCAAATCCATGCCGCCGCAGACCGAAGCCGATTACCGCGCCGCGATGAAGACCGCGATTGAGACCGGCGCCGCGGTGCTTGCGAAGGGCGGGACGTCACTCGACGCGGTGCAGGCGACCATCGAATACCTCGAAGATAATCCTCTCTTCAACGCGGGCAAGGGTGCGGTTTTCACCGCTGACGGCCACAATGAACTCGATTCGGCGATCATGGATGGCGCCACGCTCAAGGCCGGCGCGGTCGCGCAGCTCACGCGAACACGGCATCCCATCGCCGCCGCGCGCGCCGTCATGGAGCAGTCGCCCGCCGTCATGCTGGCCGGCCCCAACGCCGACAAGTTAGCCGCGAGCAAGGGCCTGGAGCAGGTGGACAACAGCTACTTCTTCACCGAGCGCCGCTGGGAAGGGTTGATCAAGCAGTTGCAGAAGGAAGGCAAGCCCATTCCGCCGCGGCCCGCAGGCGCGCCGCCCGCGCCGGAAAAGCCGCTGACCATGATCGAACCGGCTGACGCACACAAGTGGGGCACCGTCGGTGTCGTCGCGCTCGATGAGGCGGGCAACATCGCTGCCGGCACATCGACTGGCGGCCTGCAGGCCAAGCTTCCGGGCCGCATCGGCGACTCGCCCATCATCGGCGCGGGCACTTACGCGTCGAATCACTCCTGCGCCGTCTCCGGCACCGGCACCGGCGAATATTTCATCCGCCTCACGGTAGCGCGCGAGATCTGCGCGCTGGTCGAAGACAAGCACATGAAGTTACAGGCCGCGGCAGATGAGGTGATCCACAAGCAGCTCGAAGGGCTGCACGGCGACGGCGGCGTCATCGCCATCGCGCCCGACGGTCAGCAGGCATGGAGCTTCAACTCTCCCGGGATGTATCGAGCGCGCATGAGCCAGGGCGGCCAGCCCACCATCGCGATCTACAACGACGAGCCATAGCGGGCCTGCTTCGCGAATGATCTTGGCAAAACGAAGGACTGCAACTTGCCCGGAGAGCAGAGTGAGATGGGAGGGTATCCTGCCCCGTTGCGGTGGACTATGTCAGCGTCTGCATCTCCGCATTCTCGATCGTGAGATTGATCGAGCGGACACCCGCTGGTGCCGTGCGATGCTTCATTCCTTTTGGCACCGTGAACATCTGCCCTGGACCCAGTTCGACGCGCTGGTCCACTAGCTCAAGGATCACGATGCCTTCCAATCCGATGAATGTTTCGTCAGAGTTTGGATGGTAGTGCCAGAAGTAGGCTTCCGTCATGAGAGACATGCGGACTACGTGATCATTGACCCGAGCGATCACAACATTCTCGTACTTCCCGGAGAGCTCACGCGCTCTCTGCATCAGATCGACAAGACTTAATGGTTCAAGCATGGTTGCCTCACGCGAGTGTGGATGTTGGAGTTCACGGGCGCCGGTACACCACGCCGTCCTTCACCACCAGCCGCACATCCTTCAACGCGTCGATCTTCTGCGTCGGATCGCCGGCTACGGCGATCACGTCCGCCAGCATCCCCGGATGCAGGCCGCCAAGCTGTTTGCTCATGCCAATCACGGCAGCGTCGGTTGCAGTGGCAGCAGTCAGTGCCTCCACCGGCGTCATGCCGTCGCGCACCATCCACGCCAGCTCGCGCCAGTTTTCGCCGTGCTTGAACACACCCACATCGCTGCCGCATCCGATCGTCACTCCGGCCTTGCGTGCCAGGGCAAACGCATGCGCCACCTCCTGCATCTCGTCTGTCGGCGGAGTGCCCGGCACATAGTGATGGAAGTAGATCGCGTACGCTTCGACCGCAGTCAGCGTCGGCATGTACGCAATGTGCTTCTCCGCCATCAGGCGAAACGTCGCTTCGGTTCCGCCGGTGCCGTGTTCGATCGTGTCCACGCCGGCCAGTGCCGCCCGGCGCATTCCTTCATCGGACTGCGCATGCACCGCAACCGGCCTGCCGCTATCATGCGCCGCGGCCACCATCGCATTCATCTCTTCCTGCGAGAAAGTCTGGCGCGTCTCCCCGCGGGGGCCGGTGCGGTAGTCACCGTAAATCTTGATCCAGTCCGCGCCCCGGGCTGCCTGCTCGCGCACCGCAGCCACGCACTCGGCCGCGCCAGTGCACTCCTGCGCGCCCTGCGGCAGCGAGATGTCCGGCCGGAAATCGCGCACCGCAGGTCCGTACGCGCCGGTCGCTACGATGGCGCGCGTCACCACCCACAGCCGCGGCCCCGGAATCACGCCTTCATGGATCGCGCGTTTCAGCGCGACATCGGCAAAGCCCGCGCCCTCCGTCCCCAGATCGCGCAGCGTGGTGAAGCCCGCCATCAAGGTCGCCTCCGCATGTCTCGTCGCGACAATCGTGCGGTACATCGGCGGTTCGGTCAGCACCTGGTCGTCCCACAGCTTCTCGTTGTACGGGTGCAGCAGCAGATGCGAATGCAGGTCCATCAGGCCCGGCAACACGGTCATGCCGGGCAGCGTAATGTGCTCCGCATCCGGCGGCGGGGTGACGTTCGCCTTCGGCCCCACCGCCTTGATCTCGTTGCCGTCGATCAGCACCACCCAGCCCGTATGCAGCGGCTCGCCCGCTGTCCACACCTGCGCCGGTTCCAGCAGCAGCGCATGCCCAGCAGGCGTCTGCGCACCCAACGAGAACGTCGCAACGGCGCACACCATCAGCAAAAAGAAGAAGCGTTTCATGCAGGCGAGTGTACTGGAACTGGCCGTTCGGGCAAGCGCGCCTGCGGCGCGCTTACTGGATTCACTCCCTTTGATTGCTCACATCGAGCACGGTGGGTAAGCACGCAAATCCTCTTTGAGGGACGCCACGGCTTGGCTGACCTGCAGACCCTCCGCTAGCTGTACCGCATCCAGCGCAGGATCTCCGGCAGCGTAGCGCGCTTGCCGTACATCAGGATGCCCACGCGATAGATGCGCGACGCAACCCAGATCGCTGCCCAGATGGACAGCAGCATCAGCACCATGGAAAGCGCGATCTGCCACGCCGGCGGCATCTGTGACGACATGCGCAGGAACATCACGATCGGGGCGCACGGCGGGAACAGCGACAGCAGCACCACCGGCAGCGCCGTTGGATTGCCGACGATGTACGAGATCAGCACCATGCCCACGGTCAGCGGCGCCACGATCACAATGCTGAACTGCTGGATCTCCTGCTCGCTGCTCACGCTCGCACCCACCGCCGCCGCGATGGCGCTGTAGAAGAAAAATCCCAGCAGGAAATATGCGGCAAGAAAGAAAAGCTGCTGCGGATGGATTCCGAACGCAGCCAGACCGCCCGATCCCAATGACGCACCGGCTGACGTGCCCACTATGGTCGATACCAGCAGAAACCAGATCGTCATCTGGGTAAGCCCTGCAGCCCCCACACCCAGCAGCTTGCCCGCCATGAGTGCCTGCGGCCGCACCGTCGACAGCAGAACCTCGAAGATGCGCGAGGTCTTCTCCTCCACCACCGACCGCGCCACGTTCATGCCGTAAAACACGACCGTGAAGTAGATGAGGAACATCATCGCGTAGGCGCCGAAGAAGCTCTTCATCGAGTTCGACGGCATCAGCCGCCCCTCGTGGATCTGCATCGTCTGGATGTCCGGCTGGCGCGTCATCGCGCTGATCTCCGCGCTCGATACTCCGTGTTGGACGAGTCGCTCTCGTTCCAGCCCGTGTTCCACTGCGCTCTCTAACCCGCTGAGCGAAAAAAGATCCCCGGCAGAGCGGGAGATGAAGCTCACCTCCGGCGTCGCCGCTCCCGGCTTCTGCTCCAGCCATAGATAGCCATCCAGAGTCTTGTCCTCAACCCGCCGGTTCAGCGCCGCGCGCTGTGCATCCGAGGCCGGCGCAACCACCTCCAGCGGCGTGCCTTGTGCGGGCTCCGACTGCATCTCCGTTGCCACCGCGCGCGCCAGCGCTGCGTCGTTCGACACGATCGCGATGTCCTTGACCCCGGAGCCGAGCTTGCCCGCGAAGACGCTGCCGCCGAGCAGCAGCCCGATCATCAGCGGAAACAGGATCGTCATCATGAGGAAGGCACGGCTGCGCACCCGCTCCAGGTACTCGCGCCGGGCGATCAGCAGCACCTCACGCATCGCTCTTCCCTCCTACCGTGCGGATGAAAATCTCCTCCAGCGATGGCTCTACCATCTCGAACTTGAAGATCTGCGCATGACGCGCCGCTGCATGCAGCAGCGCCTGCCCATCCCCGCCGTCGCGCAGTTTGAACTCCGCGCGCCCGGCAGACTCACGCAGCTCCGTAATCGAGGGATCGGTGAGAAACGAGGCGTCGCCGGCATACTCCACCACAACCCGGTTGCGTGCATAGCGCGATTTCACCGCGCGCATCGTACCTTCGAGAACCGCTCTACCCTGATCCACCAGACAGATGGCGTCACACAGCTTCTCCACTTGCTCCATGCGATGCGTCGAGAACAGGATCGTCCGGCCTTTGCTCTTCAGTTCCAGCAGCGTCTGCTCCAGCAGCGAAACATTCACCGGGTCCAGGCCGGACGACGGCTCATCCATGATGATCAGTTCCGGGTCGTGCAGCAGCGTGGCGATGAACTGGATCTTCTGCTGCATGCCCTTGGAGAGCTCCTGCGTCTTCTTCTCCATCGACTCGGCAATGTCCATCCGCTCGCACCACTGGCGTGCCCGTGTCGCAGCAGTCGCCCCGTCCAGCCCATGCAGTTGACCCATGAAAACCAGCTGATCGATCACCTTCATTCGCTTGTAGAGTCCGCGCTCTTCCGGCAGATAGCCGACGCGCCGCAAATGATCCCGACGGAATGGCTCATCGAAGAGCCGCACCGTGCCGGAATCCGGCAGCGTCATTCCCACCATCATCCGGATGGTCGAGGTCTTGCCTGCGCCGTTCGGGCCCATCAGCCCGAACATGGTGCCCGGCTCGATGCGCAGGCTCAGCTCCCGCACCGCCACTTTGCTGCTGTAGGACTTGGAGATGCGATCGAGGTCGACCACGGGCATGAAGTATGCGCCCCTTCAGTGACGGCGTCCCAGTCTAGCAAAGCCCCCGGTAGCCTCAGTCAAAGACGTGAAAAGGCGCCCCGCTGCGGAGCGCCTTTCATGCCACAGTAGTAGTTGCAAATCAGGAATTGTCGGAGCTGTCGTCGAAGGAGCCACCATCGTCAAACGATCCGCCGTCATCGAGTGAAGCATCGTCATACGACCCGGCATTGTCGTCAATGTCTGGCAGATCCGTATCAGCCTGCAGCTGCGTATCGCCGTTGTCCTCCACGTTGACGTCACTTGCCAGGTCCTGCTGCGGGTTCAGGCTGCTGTCACCTTCGTGCGCGAACTGCTGGATCTCTGCATTCGGGTTTCCGGCTCCAGGCGCAGGCGAGTCGTAATAGTTGTTGATGACGGTCTCTTCCGGGCGCCCGCCAAACTCGCCCAGCCCTCCTCCGCCTCCGCCAAACCCGGCCTCGCGACCGAACCCATGCATCAGCGACTCGATGCCCTCAAACGCCAGCGCTCCGGCTGCGACGCCGGTCGCAGTCGTCGCCGCGGAACGCAGGAAACTCGATCCCCCTCCGCCGGCCGGCGGATAGCCCTGGGGCGCGCCGTACGCCGGCGGCGGGTAGCCGGCCCCCTGCCCATACTGCTGTGCTCCCGCATATTGCGGCACCGGCGCATATCCCTGCTGTGATTGCGGTTGGGCGTATGCGGGCTGTGCGTACGCGGGCGCGGGCTGTGCGTACGCGGGCGCGGGCTGTACGTACGCGGGCGCGGGCTGCGGAGGACGCGGCTCGTCCTTGTGCCCGAAAAGATTCCCCAGAAAGCTTCCCGCTTTCGCCTGCTGTGGGAGAGCCGGATGCTGCGCCACCTGCTGCTGCAGATTTTGAATCTGGGCCTTCGCCTGCTCCAGCGCATAGCTCTGCACCAGCACCGTCTGCGCCAGGATGTAGGCTGCTTCCGGGTTGCGTGCAGACCACGCTTCGATCCGCTCGGCCGCTTCAGGATCTTTTTCGTCGAGACGCGTACCGTCCACACGCGCCATCAGGTCGTCCAGCATCTTCTGTTCTTGCGGGGTCATCGTCTCTCCATCTCTCGACCGTGCAGTCATGCAACCATACGGCCCTTACTTCATTAGATGTGAGAACGCAATCCAGGTGAGCGAAGTTCCGCTGGCGCTCAGGCGACGGTCTGCAGCGCGCGTATCTCTTCCCTGCGCACCGTCAGCTTCTCCACCAGGTCGGTCTTCACCTCGAAGCCGCGGCCCGCGCTGGTCGGCACCGTGATCTCGCCCTTGCTCGAAACTTCCACCTGGGGCTCGATGATATCTTCCGCCCAGTAGCGCTTGGAGGCCGACACATCGCCCGGCAGCGTAAAGCCGGGAAGAGTGGACAGCGCAATGTTGTGCGCCCGGCCGATCCCCGTCTCCAGCATGCCGCCGCACCACACCGGGATACCGCGCTCCATCGCCGCATTGTGCACCGCGATGGCCTCGGAGAAGCCCCCCACGCGGCCATTCTTGATGTTGATGATGCGGCAGGACTCCATATCGATCGCGGCCAGCGCATCGCGCCGGTTGCGGATCGACTCGTCCAGGCAAATCGCCGTCTCCAGCCGCTTCTGCAGCATGGAGTGGTAGTAGAAGTCATCCGCCCACAGCGGTTGCTCGATCATCAGCAGGTTGAAGCGGTCGAAGTCGACCAGATGATCGAAGTCGCGCATACGGTAGGCAGAGTTCGCATCGACGCTCAGCATGATCTTCGGCCAGCGCTTGCGCACCGCCTCCAGCATCTCCACGTCCCAGCCCGGCTGGCACTTCAGCTTGATGCGCTGATAGCCCGCATTCACCTCGCGCTCCACTTTGCGCAGTTGCTGTTCCATCGAGGGCTGCATGCCGATCGACACGCCGCATGCAATGCGCTTTTTAGTGCCGCCCAGCAACTCGTACAGGGGCGCATTTTCGATCTGCGCCTCCAGGTCCCAGACGGCATTCTCCAGCGCAGCCTTCGCCATCGGGTTGCCGCGCACCCTTTTGAAGATCTTCGGGCAATCCCCGCCATGCTCCACCGGGCTCGACGCCAGGAGGGGAGCCAGCTCCTGCAGCAGAACTACCCACGCCGTATCGATGGACTCCGAAGAGAAATAGGGATGTTCGCCGGCCACGCATTCACCCCAGCCCACCAATCCGTCAGCGTTGATCTCTGCCAGCAGTACGCGCCGATCCGTGGTCTTGCCAAAGCTGGTCACAAACGGCTCCACCAGCGGCATCCGGATCTCGCGCAGCACGATTGAATCGATTCTCATAGACTCTTCCTGGTCACTCGCCCTGTAGGTGTGTCATTTCCTGGTATGTCATCGCGTGTGTGTCATTCCGATGCTGCTGGAACCCGGTCCGATGCAGCCCAGCGGCTTAACTCGAACCACCCGTTGCCCTCTCGGTCCCGCGAAAACCCTGTCACTGCCAGCCCGCGTGCGAAGCCCTCGGCAAACTTTGCCTGATTGGCCTTTTGCAGCGCCATCGCCTGCGCTGCGCCCTCCGCGGACTCCTTCCACTGCATCACCTGGTGCGGCAGCTCGATGCGCATCTCCACCTCGTCGCGCGGCGCGCGTCTGCCGGCAACCGCCTCGGTCACGCGCTCGCTGTCCAGCCACCATTCCGCATGCAGCCGGTCCGTCGGACGGCCGCCCTGAATCCGAGCCGAGGATACACCAAAGAAATCGGGTGTATAGCTGCGAATGATTGCGCCCAGCTTCTCGATATTAAAAAAAGAGTTCTTGATCTCCAATGGATCGAAGGTCCACTCCATCAACCGAATGCCCCGTTTCAGGGCATCCTCCCGTTGCGCCAGCTTCAGCCGCCGGCCTAGTCCGGCGTTGCGGAATTCCGGCCGCACCGCCAGCATGTACGAGTGCAGATAGGGCTTACCGTCTCGAATGCCCGGTATGGCCATAGCGAACGCGGCCAGCAGGTCATCGGCGGTAAACGCGCCCAGTACCTGTCCGCCGATCCGCTGCGCTACCGTGAACGTCCGGCGCGGAACTACGTCCATCTCCTCGTAGCCCCAAGTCGATATCTGCATCGCGACGCACGCTTCCAGTTCCTCGAACCCGCGGCAGGAGCGCACGTCAAGTTTCGTTTCGGATTGCATATCCTTTGGATACTTCGCCTGTTCCGTGATCATTCGGCCGCAATCGCCTCTTGTTGCTTGGCTTGTGCCCAAAGCGCTTCCAGTTCGACCGCACTGCGCTCGCTTAGGGCACGGTCACTCGCCTGTTCCATCGCGGCGAAGCGCCTGCGAAACTTCGTATTCGTTCGACGCAGCGCCAGCTCCGGATCCACCTTCAGGTGACGGGCCAGATTCACCACCGTAAACAGCAGGTCGCCCACCTCGCCCTCGACCGCCTCCGGCGCCGCCCCAGCCAGTACCTCGGCCTGCGCGGCAGCTTCGATGACCTCGCGGCACTCCTCTTTCACTTTTTCCAGCAGTCCTGCGCCATCTGGCCAGTCGAAGCCAACCTTCGCCGCTTTGCTGCCCAGCTTCGTCGCTTCCAGCAGCGCAGGAAAGCTCCGCGGCACCCCGTCCATCAACGACGCGTCGCCGTCCGATTTGCCGGCCTTCTTTTCCGCCTTCTTGATCGCCTCCCAGTTGGCCAGCACACCAGATGCCTCCGACGCGATCGCTGTGTCTACCTGCGCGCGATTGCCGGCTGCGGCGCTCGCCACGTCGCCAAAGACATGCGGGTGCCGCCGGATGAGCTTCCGGTTCAAATGTTCGAGCACGTCGACGATGGAGAAGTACCCGGCCTCATCGCCCATCTGCGCATAGAACAGCACCTGCAACAGCAGATCGCCCAGTTCCTCGCCCAGCTCGTCCCAGTGCTCGCGCTCGATCGCGTCCAGCACCTCGTAGGTCTCTTCCAGAGTGTATTTGCGGATGGTGGCAAAGCTTTGCTCGCGGTCCCAGGGGCATCCACCGGGTCCACGCAGCCGCGCCATGATTGCCACACTCTTCTGAAACAGTGCGCCGGCGTCCGGGGACTGGCTGCCGTTCTGCTGGCTCATGCCACCACTTTAACCGATGTCGGCTACCGAACACTCCGGGGGCGCACCATGCCGTATGCCGGTGTACCCGGTCTCGCTATACTGCCCAGCAGCCACCCCATTTGCGCGCCGAGGAGCGGTTTCGCCGGATGCTCACCATCGAGATCGTCTTTGCGTTGCTCTTCGGGCTGGCCTTCGGAAGCTTTCTCAACGTCTGCATCAGCCGCCTGCCGCGCCATCAGTCCATCGTGCAGCCGCCCTCGCACTGCCCCCGCTGCAACGACGCGCGGATCGCTGCTCGCGACAATATCCCGCTCCTCAGCTTCCTGCTGTTGCGCGGCCATTGCCGTAATTGCCATCAGCGCATCGCGTGGCGGTATCCGTTCGTCGAGGCAGCAGTCGCCGTACTCACCGTCGGCAACATTCTCTTCTCCGGCTTCACTGTGGACGGCGTCGCCTTCACCCTCTTCTGCGCGCTGCTCCTGGCCCTTGCCGTCTGCGATGCCGAGACCCTGCAGTTGCCCGACACCCTTACCTTGCCCCTGCTAGGTCTGGGTATTCTCTATCGCGCCGCCGATGGCTTCGTAGGGGAGCTGCATCACGG
>DASXGY010000020.1:0-2567 GCA_036488835.1 Acidobacteriaceae bacterium | reverse complement strand
GCGCGCGATACCGCTGTTTGAGACCGCGGCTGCTTCGGGCGAGTGATCTGTCGCTGTGATGGTATCCATTTCGATGCCGCCGTCCTCTCTGGCGGGACGCCGTTGCCGGTCGCGCGCCATGCGCCAGACGACGCGTGCCAGGTACGCGCGCTCGTCTTTTATCTCCTCTGCGAGGCCTTGGATCCCATGCCATGTGCGCTTGCGATAGAGGCGCAGAAAGCATTCCTGCACCACATCGTCCGCGTCACTGCGATTGCGTAGCAGCGCCCAGGCGACACGGAAGGCGAAGCGCATGTTGCGTTCGACGAAGAGCTGGAAGGCAGCTTCGTGTGCGCGTGCCCCTGCTTCTGACGCCTCTCGGGGCACAGCCGCGCCCTCCGTCCAGTTGTGAGTGGTGGCCAAATCCATGCGCCGCTCGATTCACTGGCTAAGACGAGCGGGAGCGGTGTGGTGTTCGGAAATATTTGGGACTGGCCGTCCGGGCGATTGCGCCTGCGGCGCGTGCTGCTGGGTTGGTAGTGGGTCAGTTTGATTTCCAGAGGCTCGCTATCTCGGCAGTCTCCGCGTGAGCCAACCAGCGAGCACAGCCCAAGCGCAGTAATTTAAGATCGCGAGTTCCCAAAAGTAGGCCGTGGCAAGTCGCGCGGAGCTTACCGTGAACACCGGGAAAGATAAAACTGTGAACGCCGTCCGTGCTAGTGGTACAGGTCTGATCGCATCGGCTGCGGCCCAAGCAAAAAAGAAACAGGTCAAGCCGACAATGAAGACCACTACTCCGACAATCACATGTCTAGGAATGCGGCTAGGCATAACCTCAGAGATCCTACTCGTTGGCTAGTGCTTTCAGTAGCAGATTCTTGTCGGCCCGTTTTGCGACAGATTCTGCCCGTAGCGCATGCGGAGTGCCATTTCAAAGCGCGGGGATTTCAAACTGACCCACTACCGCTGGGTTGGCTTCCTTTGATCACTGACGACTGCTAGGTGATATATCTGCCCCCGCATAGGCTCATGGGGCACTACACACCGGCTGTGGATGGCCGCTCGACCAACTGCTTTGCCGGCTTCAGCTTTGCCGGCGTCAGAGCGATGAGAGTGACACAAATCATTCCCACCACGCCGAGCGCCGGGAGTTCTGAGCGTTCGCTTCCAATCTGGATGGACTGCACCGCCATGACACTCGCGTGAGCCAGGCTCGACCATCCTGTGAAGGCGATGAGGCTGCGATGCGCCGACGGGTTGCGAACGGCGAGCAGGAGGAAGATCCCGAGCGTGACATAGATGCTGAGCATCATCTGATCGGGGAAATCCGACTGCTTGGGATGCAACATGGATGTGATCAGCGGATATGTGCCCGCCATAAAGAATAGGCCTACCACCGCCAACAGAATCTGCAGTGCCCGTTCCCGATTCATATGGATCTCCCTCCTGAATGCCGCTTAAGAACTAAAACCAGCGGGCGTCCAATCAAATTGCTCCGCGATACCGGCGTAGCCGGACTGCTGCAGCGAGGCATAGCGCGGTGAAGAGCAGCCCGAGCCACAGACCCGGGCTGGCCAGGTATGCGCCCGGGGTAAGGTGTGTCGTCGGATCCATCGGCATGCTACCGGGCGCTGTCATAGCTTCCGCGCCTCCCCCCAATCGGTGGAGCAGGAAGGTGGCGAAGTGTGAGGTGTTGAAGGCGATCTTCTCGACGAAACCGATGGCGAGCGGGGGCAGCACCGCCCATAGAAAGGGCGCGCGGCGGGCCCACGCCGAGACCAGCAGCAGCCAGCCATAGAAGGGCGCATACCAGAGTGTGTGAACGGTCACGAGGTGGTAGAGCAGCATCAGTGACATCCGGGGGAACGACAACTGGGTCCACAGTGTCGTGACAGGCAAGCCGCTTGCCGACCATACGGCTGTGCTTAACAGCAGCATGATGCATTGCGTAACAACGGTAATCACAAAGGTGAGCAGGGGTAGAACGACGAAGGGGATGCTCGCCTTCGCGAGTACTGTGGTGAGATCGGAGACGGGCAGCGACTTCCAGAAGAGGATGCTGCGATCGCGGCGCTCGCCGTGCAGGGCGCCGAGACAATAGAACGCTCCCACGATCATCCAGGTAAACATGAGCAGCCCCGCGACCATGTCGTATGGCATCGCAATCGCTTGGCGCTGCTGCGCGAGGTCGAGCGTCGACAGGGCACGCATCCTTTGCGGAAGATGAATCAAGCTGACGAGAAAGCCGACGAGAAATACGGCAGCCGCGGCCAATGGAGCAATATAGATGGAACGGCTCTCCCACAACTCGCGCCGCACCGACCAGTACATGGGCCGCGTCGCCGATAAGACGGTCGGCGCAGCGGTCCGCGCTTCGAAAGCCCCGGGCATATTGCTGGATTGGGTATTCATCGAGCCGCTCCTTTGGCCGCGTTGTGTGTAGCCAGTTCGGGCGCAACATCGGTTGCCACACCGGCCTGCCTGCCCAGGACGGCAACGAAGAGGTCGGCGATGCTGGGCGTGCGGAGATCGCCAAACTCGGCGAGTTGCCGGCGATCCACACCATCGAAGAGCAGGATGCTGCGGCC
>DASXGY010000017.1:0-7063 GCA_036488835.1 Acidobacteriaceae bacterium | reverse complement strand
CCGCGTCGGCGTGCAGCCTCGCTCAACTGCGCGACGGCGTTGTAGGCGCCACGCAGTTTGAAGCTCCCGATGGGCTGCAGGCTCTCCGGTTTGAGATACGCGACCGCGTCTGTGACCGACGCCAAGCGGACCAAGGGTGTGTGCAGGACCGCGCCACGCAGGCGTTCGTACGCCTCAGCAAATTGCGTGGCGGTGACAAGCTCGGCGGGGGCTTCAATATTCGTGATCGTCACGGTCCAGCCTCTGCGCTCAGATTTCGGGCGCTCAGATTTCCAGAATGATGGGCATGATGAAGGGCCGGCTCGAGGTCTGCTTCTGGATATAGCGCTTCAGGTCGACGCGGATCTTCTCTTTGATCAGCACCTGGTCCGCGCGCTCTTCCGCGTTTGACTCCACAAGTGTCTTGCCGACTATAGCCTTGGCCTGCTCGCCCAGTTCGAGATCGCCCGCGACGAAACCGCGCGTCACAAACTCTGGCAGACCCTCCACGCGGCCGGTGAGCTTGTTGATGGTGATGATTGCAATCACCAGGCCGTCCTCGCTGAGGTGACGGCGATCGCGGATGATCATGTCTTCGACGACATTGCCCGAGGCCCCGGAATCGAGCAGCACGCGACCCGCGGCCACCTTGCCGTTCTTGCTTGCACTGGTCTGATCCAGTTCGAGGACGTCGCCGTCTTCGAGGAGAAACGCGTTCTCGGAGATGCCGATGTCCATGGCGAGCCGCGCGTGGCGCTGCAGATGGCGGAAGTCGCCATGCACCGGCACGAAGAACTTCGGCCGCACGAGATTGATCATCAGCCGCAGCTCTTCCTGGCTGCCGTGGCCGCTCACGTGGATCAGGCCCGATTGGCCGTCGTCGAAGATGACGTTTGCCTCGCGGCGGCAAAGGTGATCGATGACGCGGTAGATGCTCTTCTCGTTGCCGGGGATCACGCGCGAGCTGAGCAATACGGTATCGCCGCGCTCGATCTTGGCGTGCTTATGGTTGTCCACCGCCGCGCGCGAGAGCGCCGACATCGGCTCGCCCTGGGTGCCGCTGATGAGAATGCAGACTTCTTCCGGCGAAAAGTCCTTGACCTGGCCGGGATGAATGAGGAGATCGCGCGGGATGTTGAGATAACCGAGGTCCTGCGCGATCTCTGAGGACTCAAGCATGGACCGGCCGACGATCGCGACCTTGCGGCCATGCTGCTGTGCCAGCTCCAGGGCGATGCGCACACGGAAGATGGAGGAGGAGAAGCAGGAGAAGAAGAGCCGGCGCTGGGTGCGCGAAAAGACTTCATCCAGACGCGGGCGCACCGCCCATTCGCTGGGCGTGTAGCCGGCGCGGTCTACGTTGGTGGAGTCCTGCAGTAGCGCGAGCACCCCGCGCTTACCGTACTCAGCGAAGCTCGAAAGATCGAAGGCCTTGCCATCGGGCGGCGAAAGGTCGACCTTGAAGTCGCCCGTATGAATGACGATCCCGACCGGCGTCTCGATGGCCAGCGCCACGCAATCGACCAGGCTGTGGGTGACGCGCAGCGGCTCGATGGTAAAGGGACCGAGCTGAAACTTGCGTTTGGGCTCGATCTCGATCAGCTCGGCGTTCTCCAGCAGTTTGTGCTCTTCGAGCTTGCCTTCGACATAGGCCAGCGTGAACTCCGTGGCGTAGACCGGGACATTGAGCTCGCGCAGCAGCCAAGGAAGACCGCCGATGTGGTCCTCATGGCCGTGGGTAAGGACGATGCCGCGTACGCGGGAACGATTCTCGATGAGGTAGGTGATGTCCGGCACGACGATGTCGACGCCGAGCAGGTCGCTCTCCGGAAACATAAGGCCAGCGTCGATGACGAAGATGTCTTCGTCCCAGCGGATGGCCATGCAGTTCATTCCGAACTCGCCGAGTCCGCCAATGGGTATGATTTGCAGCTTGCCTTTAGACATGAATAGAAAATGCTAGCAGGTAGTGAGATGCGGACCAAACCGGCAGCCCGCGCCGGATGGACAATATGCGCCCGCGGGGCCGGAAACCACCTCCAGCCTAACGCAGCAGGTCTTCCAGGGCCGCGCTGAGGTCGGTCTTGTCGTCGCGGTACTTGACGATGACCGGTGCGTACAGGCTGAGCCCCCACTCCGCCGCGCGTCCGCGCGTGACGGCCCGCGAGCCAGGGACGACGACCGCGCCGGCGGGGATGACCAGGGGCTTCGCCTCCTCATTGGAGGAGCCGGCAGCTTCGGCCTTGTGAACGACGCCGTTCACGATGTCGTAGACCGGCGTTCCCCGTGTCAGGATGGTGCCCGCGGCCAGCACGGCGCGCTCGCGCACGATGGTTCCCTCATAGACGCCGCAGTTGCCGCCCACCAGCACATCGTCTTCGATGATGACCGGATTGGCATTTACCGGTTCGAGCACGCCGCCGATCTGGGCTGCTGCGCTGAGGTGGACGCGTTTGCCGATCTGCGCGCAACTGCCGACCAGCGCATGCGAATCGACCAGCGTGCCCTCGTCGACGTAAGCGCCGACGTTCACATACATCGGTGGGACGCAGATGACGCCGCGCGCCAGGTACGCGCCTTCGCGCACCGACGAGCCACCGACCACGATGCGGATGCCTTCCTCCGGAGTAAAAGTACGAGCCGGGAAGGTGCCCTTGTCGACGAAGGAGAGATCGTGATTGCCCAGCGCCGTCAGCTGCCCGATGCGGAAGCCGAGCAGGATGCCGCGCTTGACCCAGGAGTTGACGCGCCAGCCGAGCGGCGCTGCGGGATCGGGCTCGGCGGAGCGAACGCGGCCGCGGTTGAGCTCCGTGCGAAGTTGGGTGAAGGCATCCAGCGCCGCGGGGTCATGGATAGCGGCAGCACCGGCGGCGAAGTGGCGCTCTATCTCTGATTGGAGTCGATGCTGATCGGACATGAATGGCCTTAGTGTAACGGCGTCTTGGGTGCCACGATGCTTCTTCCGTTGACCGAAGCGGGCTTCCGTGACTGCGAAGCGGTGTTCCGCTACTGCGAAGCGGTGTTCAGCAATTGCGAAGCGGGGTTCGGCAGCTTAGACCGCGGGCATAAGTTGCAGCCCATCTATCAGTGCGTCCAGCCGCGCGGCCACCGGCGCCGAGGGCGGCACCATGGGCAGTCGCCACACCGGCGCCACGCGTCCCATGCGCGCGAGAACGTACTTCACCGGGCCGGGGCTGGTCTCCCAGAAATTGGCGAGCAGGAGCGGATAGTAGCGGCGCTGCAGATTGCGTGCGGCGGTCCAGTCATTGCTCAGCGCGGCGTCGATCATCTGCTGCATCTCTGCAGGGATTTCGTTCGAAGCCACCGAGACCAGCCCCGCCGCCCCCACCGCGATAGCCGCGAGCGCGATGTTGTCGTCGCCTGCTAAAACGCGAACCTTCGTCCTGTCCAATGCATGAATCAATTCGGTGATCTGCTGCAGGTTGCCGCTCGATTCCTTTACCGCGTAGAGGTTGGGGCAGGCGTGCGCCAGGCGCGCCAGCGTGGCCGGCTCCAGGTTGCATGCGGTGCGGCCGGGAATGTTGTAGATCACCACCGGCAGCGGCACCGACTCCGCGATGGCGCGGAAGTGCTGAAACTGGCCCTCCTGCGTGGGCTTGTTGTAGTAGGGATTCGCGGTGAGGATGGCGCTGACGTCGCGAATGGCCGCAACCGCCTTCGCGCGCTCCACGGCCTCGCGGGTCGCGTTGTGCGTGCATCCGGCAACCACGGGAACGCGGCCTGCCGCCACGCGGACAACCAGCCGGATGACATCGAGTGCTTCCCGGTCACTCAGGGAGGGAGTTTCCGCGGTGGTGCCGCACGCAACCAGGAACTGGATGCCGCTCGCGATCTGCCACTCCACCAGCGCGGCAAGAGCCTCCGTGTCGATCGTGGTGTCTGGACGGAAAGGGGTGACAAGTGCCGTGCCGCAGCCGCGTAGTTCCATACCGAGCCGAGAATATCAGGTACTGGCCCTACAGGGCGGACGCGCTGGCGGCGCGATTCGTGAGGAGGCTCCCGTTGGTCGCACCCGTTTGGTATTGCGGTGCTGCCGCCGGCTTATCGCCGAGCGTCCTGCTACAACTGCGCGTAGATGTCGGTGAAGTCGTAACACCCGGTGCGGGTGGAGAGCCACTCGGCGGCACGGATCGCGCCCTCCGCAAAGCCGCGGCGCGAGAACGACTCATGCCGGATGGTAATCAGGTCGTTCGCAGAGCGGGCCTGCAGCTCGTGGATGCCCGCAACATCGCCCTGGCGCTGCGAGGTGATCGCGGCGTCGAGCTCCGGCCCAGCTTCGCGTACCGTCTGCTGCAGCGAAAGAGCGGTGCCGGAGGGCGCATCTTTTTTGCTTGCGTGATGGGTTTCAAAGATCGAAAGCTCGTAGCCGCGCGTGCCGATGGCGAGCTCATGCACCAGCCGCAGCATCACCTGCACGCCGACCGAAAAGTTGCTGCCGTAGAGCATGCCGGCATTGCGCCGCTCGCACAGTGCACGCATCTCCTTCAGCTGGTCGTACCAGCCGGTAGTGCCGACCACGATCTTTGCGCCATTGGAGAGGCAGGCGCGCAGGTTGGGTACGACCGCTTCTGCGGTAGTGAAGTCGATGACGGCGTCCACCTGGGCCAGCAGCGGCGGCGTCAGTGCGGAGGCATTGCGGTTCTCTTCTTCACCGATCACGCGTACGCCGTGGCCGCGTTCATGCGCGACATCGGCAACGATGGACCCCGTCTTGCCGCGACCGAGAATCAGGAAGATCATTGCTTGCCTCCAGCTGCCTGCGTTTCCGCACGCGCTTCGAGAGCCCTGCGTGCTTCAAGATCAAAGATAGAGGGATCGGGATCGGCGAAGAAGACGGAGTGCAGCGAGCGGATCGCCTCCTCGACGTCGTCCTCCTCGATCATAAAGCTCATGTTGATCTCGGATGCGCCCTGCGAGATCATGCGCAGGTTTATGTGTGTGAGCGCGCCAAAGACCTGCGCGGCAATGCCGTTCTGTCCGCGGATGTTTTCGCCTACCATGCAGATCAGCGCCTTCCGCCCCTCGTACTTTACATCCGCGAACTTGCGCAGGTCTGCGGCAATCTCGGGGAGGCGCTCGTTGGAATCGACGGTGAGCGAGACGCTGACCTCCGAGGTGGAGACCATATCGACGGAGCACTTGTGGAGGTCGAAGACCTCAAAGACAGCTTTCAGATATCCGTGCGACATCAACATGCGGTTGGCGACGATGTCGATGATGGTGAGCCGCTTTTTGGCTGCGATGGACTTGAAGGGACTGCGGCAGTGCGGCGCCAGCGCGGTGATGCGCGTGCCTTCGTTCTGCGCGTCGCGCGAGTTCAGCACCAGCACCGGGATATTTTTCTCCACGGCGGGCAGGATGGTGGCCGGATGCAGCACCTTCGCGCCGAAGTAGGCCAGTTCGGAGGCCTCGTCGAAGCTGATGGTGCGCACGCGCAGCGCATCCGGACAGATGCGTGGATCGGTGGTCATGATGCCGTTGACGTCGGTCCAGATCTCGATCGCTTCAGCGTGCAGACTGCCGCCGATCAGAGCGGCGCTGAAATCCGATCCTCCACGGCCAAGCGTGGTGGTGACGCCCTCCGGGGTCGAACCGATGAACCCGCCAAGAACCGCGACACGGCCCGCCTGCGCCAGCGGTTGTACATGCTGGCGCAGCCGCGCGGCGATCAGGTCATCCTGCGGGATGGCCTTCATGTGCTGGGCGTCGGTGATGATGCAGTCGCGTGCGTCGACATGGCTGGCGGCGATGCCGCACGCGTTGAAAGCAGCAGCGACCATGGAGCTGGAGAGGCGCTCGCCGTACGAAGCGACGATGTCGGTGGTGCGTGGCGTGAGCTCCCCGACTGCGGCGAGCCCGCGGAGCAGGTCGTCCAGCGCATCGAAGTGCTCGTCGATGAAGTTTGTGATCGGCGCGAGCTCCGGAGGTGGAATCAGCTCGCCGGCGGCCTGGTGGTGGCGGGCGCGCAGCGCAATACTGGCCGCGAGTGCGCCGGATTTGTCGCCGCGTCCGGCTGCGGCTGCGGCATTCAGCAACTGGTCGGTCACGCGTGCCATCGCGCTCACGATGACCACCGGCTGCAGCCCGCGCGCGACGCGGCCGGCGACAATAGCGCCAGTGCGGCGGATGGCGGCAGCGTCTTCCACCGAGGTGCCGCCGAACTTCATGACGACGAGCTTCATGCGGTGACAGCCGCCGTTCGTGTCTGTGTGCCGCTCAGCTTGCCCCGTTGCATCAGCAGCTCGGCATTCAGCAGAGCTGCGCCCGCGGCGCCGCGAATGGTGTTGTGCGAGAGCACGGTGAACTTCCAGTCGAGCAGGCTGCAGGGGCGCAGGCGGCCGACGCTGGTGGCCATGCCGGCCCCGCGCATCCGGTCGAGCTTCGGCTGCGGGCGGTCCTCAGCGATGAGAAATTCGACAGGCTGCGCGGGCGCGCTTGGAAGCTGATGTTGCGCCAGCGGCTGAAACTCGCTCCACGCTGCCAACACCTGCTCACGCGTTGCGGCGGTGCGCAGCTTGATAGAGACGCTCTCGGTGTGGCCGTCCTCGACGGCGACGCGGTTGGAGTGGGCGCTCATGCGCGCGGTCTAGGGGCGAACGGAAGCTCCATCGAGCGTGCCCAGCAGCTTCATGGTCTCGGCCTCCATCTTTTCTTCCTCGTTCTTGATGAAGGGGACGACATTGCCCAGGATGTCCAGCGAGGGCACGCCCGGATAGCCCGCGCCGCTGATCGCCTGCATGGTGCTGACAAAGATGCTCTCTATGCCAAAGCGATCGGCGAGGGGCTTAAGCGCAAGCACGAGCCCGATGGCGGAGCAGTTCGGGTTAGTGACGATGTAACCGCCGGAGTGCTTCCGCCAGTTTTGTAACTCAATCAGTGACAGATGCGCGGGGTTGACCTCGGGAATGACCAGCGGCACATCCGCCTGCATGCGAAAGGCGCTGGAGTTGGAGATGACAGCGCAGCCCATGGCGGCAAACTGCGGCTCCAATTCGCGCGCGATGTCGGTGTCGAGCGCGGCGAATAGGATTGAGGGCGCCTGATCCGGGGTGGCTGGGGAAAG
>DASXGY010000481.1:0-2410 GCA_036488835.1 Acidobacteriaceae bacterium | reverse complement strand
GGGCTTTGAAGCGACGGCGGTCTACAGTGGCGAGAAGGCGGTGGAGACAGCGAAGACGCTGAAGCCGGACATGCTGATCTCCGATGTGATCATGACGGACATGAACGGCATCGACGCGGCCATCAAGATCCGCGGGATGCTGCCAAGCTGCAAGATATTGCTGTTTTCCGGACAGGCGGCGACGGCCGACCTGCTGGATCGGGCGCGTGTGCAGGGGCATGAGTTCGAAATACTGGCCAAGCCAGTCCATCCGCAGGATTTGCTGGCACGGCTGCGCAGTTAAAGTCCTGGTTGAAGTATTGCAAAAGCGTCCGTGCGGAGCGGGCGCTTTTGCTTTTTGTGACGCTCAGACCTCGCGGCGGCCTTCGAGCGCGCGCGTCATTGTGACTTCATCCGCATATTCGATATCGCTGCCGGCGGGGACGCCGGTGGCGATGCGGGTGATGCGCACGGGAAAAGGCTTGAGCAGGTCGGCGAGCAGGGACGCGGTAGCTTCGCCTTCGAGTGTGGGGCTGGTGGCGAGGATGGCCTCGTCGATCTCGCCGCGCTCAGCCCGAGCCGTCAGTGAGCCGGTGCGCAGATGCTCCGGCCCGACGCCGTGCAGCGGCGAGAGCGTGCCATGCAAGACGTGGTAGACGCCGTTGTAGTGGGTGCGCTCGATGACGCTGATGCTGGTGGGTTCCTCGACTACGCAGACCTGGCGCTGGTTGCGCGTGGGGCTGGAACAATAGACGCACGGGTCGACGTCGGTGATGTTGTTGCAGATGGAGCAGAGGCGCAGCTTGGCCTTCAGCTCGCGTACGGCGTCGGAGAGCGCGTCGGCATCCGCCACGCTGGAGCGCAGGATGTGGAAGGCGAGGCGCTGCGCGCTCTTGGCGCCGATGCCGGGAAGCTTGCGCAGCTCCTCGATGAGGCGCGCCATGGGCTCTGCGAAACGTGACATGCGGGGTTAGAAGCCGGGCAGATTGAGGCCGCCCAGCATGCCGGAGAGGCCCGACTGCAGGTTCTCGTCGGCGCGGCGGCCGGCTTCGTTGAGCGCGGCGGTGATGAGGTCTTCGAGCATCTCGACGTCGGCGGTATTCGACCCGAGGCCGGCAACCGCCGTGGGATCGATCTTGAGCGAGAGCACCTGCTTCTTGCCGTTCATCTTCACAGTGACGGCGCCGCCGCCGGAGGTAGCCTCGACCACGGTGGAGGCGAGGCGCTGCTCCATCTGCTGCTGCATCTCCTGCGCCTGGCCGAGCATTTTCTGGATGTCCTGGGGATTCAATCGATGTCCTTTCCTATGGCTGGCCCCGGAGGTCGTTTATGGCTTGCCCCGGAGGTCAAGGATGCTGCGCACCTCGGCGCGGAAGAGCTCCTGGGCCTGCTTCACCAATGGATTGTCGAGCGCGTGGGATTGGATGCTGCCCTTGGCGGTATGCGGAGCCGGGGGTGCGGGTGACGCTGAGCCATCCCCTGGAAGCACAACCAGTCTTGCGGTGCTGCCAGCCTGCTGCATGGCGGCGCGGGCGATGCGCTCGGCCTCGATGTCCATGGTCAGGGAGAGCATAGTCTTCGTCGCCGCAACCGTGACGGTGATGGTGTTGTCCGCGAGTTGCCAACGGGCGACACGGAGCAGCGAGCTTGCTGTCTCGCGTCCTTTGTCATAGAGCGCCTGGGTGACGGCATCGCGTAGCTTGTCAGCGGTGCTTACGAATTCGCTGGAGGGCGGCGGCTCGGGTTCTCCGTCGGAGGCGATCTCTTCTTCCAGGTCGGCGACGTGGCGCTCTGTCTCGGAGGAGGCATGACCGCGAATCTGTGGATCGGGTGGCTCGTGATGGAGGGACGGAGTTTCGTGGAGGGATGGAGTTTCCTCGACGGGATCGGGAACTGGCGCTTCATCGAGTGCGACTGCCGTCTCGACCGCGAGGCTTCCGACCTGGAGCGGCTTGGCCGAAGACGGGAGTTCGGCGGCACTGGCAGAGCCGGACGGTCCGGACTTGCGACGCGTGTCCGATTCGAAGGGCGAGAAAGCAGGTTGCGCGGGCGGCGTGGACGAGGCGACGGAGCCACCGCGTGCGGCCTCAGTGCTAACGACGCTGCGGGGTGGGACGGATTGAGGCGCGGCACTTCGCTGCAGAGGTGCAGGCGAAGCGGATGGTCCTGCTGCCGTGGCGGAGCGTACCGGCGCCGGCACCGGACGCGAGACGTTGCCTGCGCCGCCGGGCAGCTGGCTGAGGACCTGCTCCAGCGGGATGAGGCGCTGCATATGAACCAGCTTGAGCAGGCCGAGCTCCAGATGGAAGCGCGGCTCCTGGCGGTAGTTCATCTCGTCGAAGCTGCGCAGCATGATCTGCAGGAAGCGCGTCAGGTCTTCCTCGGCGAAGAGCATAGCGGTGCGGGCGACGCGGGCGCGCTCGTCGTCGGA
>DASXGY010000282.1:0-3675 GCA_036488835.1 Acidobacteriaceae bacterium | reverse complement strand
GAGATCGGGATAGTAATCCGCAAGAACGCGTCCGGCGCAGAGCGCCTTGTAGACGATAGTGGAGTCGGAGAGCGAGCAGATGTGGACGGCCGTCTTCCGCCGCTCAAACTGCTTGCGCGCCAGGAAGAGACGGCGATCCAGATCGGCAGGATGCGCGGAGATGAGCGCCTGCAGGATGCGCGGCGCCGATGCCAGCGCCTGCTGTCCCAGATGTTCGGGACGTGTGGGAACCTCGCGCCACGCCAACAGCCGACAGCGGTGCTCCTTCAACGCTTCTTCGAAGCTCTTCTGCGCCGGGGCGGGGTCGATGGCGGCAGGAAAGAAGCAGACGCCTACGGCGAGGGTGCGGTCGCTCTTGAGCGTGAGCCCAGCGGAGCGCAGCAGAAAATTGCGCGGCACCTGAGTCATGATGCCGACGCCGTCGCTGCTCTTGCCATCGGCGGCCACGGCGCCGCGATGCGCGAGGCGGCCCAGCGCAGTCAGCGCATGGCCGAGGACCTCGTGCGACGGTTCATTGGAGACACGCGCGACAAAGCCGACACCGCAGGAATCATGGTGGAAGCGCGGATCTAGAAGGGAACTCTGTTGCAGAGAGGTATGTGGCAGGGAAGCGCTGGGAGGCGCAGCAGTACCCGTGCTGGGGCTTGCGGTCGATACGTCGGTACGCGAGGACGCAGAAGTGGCAGTCGCAGGGTGCCAGTGGTTCGCCATAGTTAACTATAAGCCGGATTGTTGTCATTAGCACCCATGAGTCTTCGGGAAAATTTCATAAGCCATTCGATGGGAAACGCGAAGTGAACCTGAGCGCTCTGGCGCATGTCGCATACTGGGAAGACGATGAACCCCCTGCTATGGAAGCCAGAGAGCTGGCCGTCGCGCCTGGAGGAGCTGGAGGCACGTACGGGCGATCTGAAGGAAGCGCCGCTGCGCCGCGATGTGCGGTCGCTCGGCATGTTGCTCGGCGAGGTGCTGCGGGAACAGGCTGGTGAGCGACTCTTTCATCTGGAAGAGGACCTGCGGCAGCTCTCGATTGAGCGCCGCGAGGCGGCGACCAAGGGCGATGCGCCGCGGGCTGCACGCCTTTTGAAGCAGCAGATGGCGCGCGTGGACGAGCTGGATCTTCCGGATGCGTACCAGTTGACGCGCGCCTTTGCCTACTACTTCGAGCTGATCAACCTGGCGGAGACGAACCACCGCAAGCGGCGCCGTACCTCGATGCAGATGAGCGGTGAGGATGCAGTCCAACGCGGGTCGTTCCGCGGCACATTGCGTGCCATGCGGCAGGCCGGCATCGATGGCGACGCGGCATTTGAGTTCATGGAGCGCCTGCATATTACGCCGGTCTTTACCGCGCACCCAACCGAGGTGGCGCGGCGTTCCGTGCTCTACAAGCGGCGGCGGCTGGGTGCTCTGCTGGAGGAACTGGACCGCATTCCGCTGCCCGATGGAGAGCTGGAACGGCTGCAGTCCGCGGTCGCAGCGGAGATCACCGCGCTGTGGCAAACGGATGAGGTGCGCGCGCGGCGGCCGTTGGTAAGCGATGAGGTGAAGATGGGGCTGGATTACTACCACGCCTCGATCTTCGCGACAGTGCCGGCGCTTTACGCGGAGCTCGCTTCGGCCTTTGCCGCCGAATATGGACGGGAGCTCACGCCGGCGGAGATGCCGCTGATGCTCAGCTTCGGATCGTGGATTGGTGGGGATCGTGACGGAAATCCGTTCGTCACACCGGAAGTGACAATAGGAGCGATCACCGGCGCACGGGAACACATCCTGGCGTTCTACCGGGAGCAGGTGCAGTCGCTCTTCGACTTGCTGACCAGCTCGGTACACCAGGTGGATACCAGCATCGCTCTTCGCAAGCGGTTGGAGACCTATCAGGCACAAACTTCGTACGCAGTAACGGAAGTCACGGAACGCTACGGGCTGGAGCAATACCGGCGCTTTCTGCTGTGTGTGCAGCGGCGTCTGGACGGAGACACCGAACTGCCGGGAGCGCTAACGCCATACAGCGACGCTGCCGAGTTTCGCGAGGACCTGCTGCTGCTACGGGCAAGCCTGGCAGAGAATCGCGGCGAGCGCATTGCGGCGGAGCTGGTCGATCCGCTGCTGCTGCAGTTGCGCACTTTCGGACTGCACTTGCACACGATGGACGTGCGTCAGCATGCGCGTCGCCATGAACTGGCAGTGCACGAGGTGGCCGCGGCTGCCGGCTGTGCTGCCGCCGATGGCAAGGCCGCCGATGCGTTGCATCCGGAGAGCGAAGATGTGCTGGAGACGCTGCGGACCATCGCGCGGCTGCAGCAGGGGCCGCAGCGCGAGGCAATCCGGCAGTATGTGATCAGCGGGGCGGCGTCTATCGAGGATGTGCTGCGCGTGGTCGGACTGGCGCGCATTGCCGGCGTACAGGTGGAGGGTGGCAATGGATTGCATGGACTGATGCCGGTACCTCTCTTCGAGTCGATCGAAGACCTGCAGCGCGCACCGGAGATCTGCCGCGCGTTGTGGAGCTCGGCCGAATATCGCAAGCTGCTTGCGTCCTGGAACAACACGCAGGAGCTGATGCTTGGCTACTCCGACTCAAACAAAGATGGCGGGATGCTGACCAGCACCTGGGAGATCTACCGCGCGCATCGCGCGCTGCATCAGGTGGCGGCGGAGTGCAAGGTCCATCTGCGGCTGTTTCATGGCCGCGGCGGTACGGTGGGTCGCGGCGGTGGACCGACGCACCGGGCAATCTATGCACAGCCCTTCGACAGCTTTGAAGGTCAGTTACGCATTACGGAGCAGGGCGAGGTACTGAGCTTCAAATACGGCGACGTGGTGCTGGCTGAGCGCAATCTGGAACTGATGCTGGCGGCGTCGCTCGACGCTCTGGCGCGGCCCAACGACCGCATCGGCGATGGGCGGCTGAGCGGTCGTATGGAGCCGGCGTGGGAAGACGCAATGAACACGCTCTCCGACGAGAGTTTCGCGTTTTACCGCGAGCACGTCATCGACGATACCGAGGTGCTCGAGTACTTCGAGCAGGCCACGCCAGTTGCAGAGCTGGAGAATGTGCGCATCGGCTCGCGGCCTTCGCGCCGCAGCGGCAAGCGCAGCCTGGCGGACCTGCGCGCTATCCCGTGGGTCTTTGGCTGGACGCAGAGTCGGCATCAACTGCCGGCGTGGTTTGGCGTGGGCTACGCGCTGACTCGCTTTGCCGAGCACGATCTGCCGCGGCTGCGGACTATGATGGCGCGTTTTCCGCTGTTCATCGACCTGGTACGCAATGTGGAGATGGCGCTGGCCAAGTCCGACTTCGGCATTGCGAAGCTCTACAGCGAGCTGGTCGAGGACAAGGCTCTGCGCGAGCGCGTCTACCGCAAGCTGAAGGAAGAGTTCGAGCGAACGGAGCAGGCTGTGCTGCTGGTGACGGGGCAGAAGGCGCTGCTGGATTCGAATCCGGTGCTGGCGCGTTCCATCCGCTTACGCAATCCCTATGTTGATCCCATGAGCCTGATCCAGGTCGAGCTGCTGCGTCGCAAGCGCAACGGCGAGGACTCCGACGCGCTCAATCGTGCGCTGGGCGCGACGATCAATGGGATCTCTGCGGGGCTGCGCAATACCGGTTGAATCACGCGTTCTAGTTGCGGGTAAGAACGAGGGCCGAGGGGATCGGTATGTTTGCCTTCT
>DASXGY010000375.1:0-1798 GCA_036488835.1 Acidobacteriaceae bacterium | reverse complement strand
GAGGAGACGAACAATGGGCGAGATGGTGCAGCTTCATGCGAAGGACGGTCACACGCTGGGTGCGTATGCGGTACAGCCGGGAGCGCCGGCCACGGCTGGCCTGGTGATTGTGCAGGAGATCTTTGGCGTGAACGCGCACATACGCGACGTGGCAGAGCGCTATGCGGAGGATGGCTTTGTAACCATTGCACCGGCGATCTTCGACCGTATCGACCCGGGCGTGGAACTGGGCAACGGGGACGAGGACAGGCAACGTGCCATGGCCCTGCTGGGGAAATTCGATATGGAGAAGGCTGTGGATGATATTGCTGCGGCGGTGGAGTGGCTGCGCGGTCTTGGCGTGCACGTTGGGGTAGTGGGCTACTGTCTGGGCGGCACGCTGGCGTGGCTGAGCGCGGCGCGGCTGCCGATCGATGCGGCGGTGGGCTACTACGGTGGAAAGATCACGCAATACCTGGGGGAGCGGCCGAAGGTGCCGGTGATGCTGCATTTCGGCGAGCAGGACCAGCACATTCCGCAGAGCGAGATCGACGCAATCGCGAACGCGTATCGCGAGGTGTCGATCTACACCTATCCTGCGGGACACGGATTCAACCGCGACGGCAGTGCAGGGTATAGCGCATCCAGTGCGATGCGGGCACGTGAACGGACACTCGAGTTTCTGCGTGAACATTTGCGCTGACGCGCCGTTGCACAGAAATTCCTCAGACTGACGCCGCTACACTGAAATGAGTTGAAAGCGGCGGAGCGAGATGAAGCGGCGCGAGATTGAGCACTACGAGATCCTGAAGAAGCTGGGCTCTGGCGGCAGCGGCGTGGTCTATCTGGCCAACGACACGCTGCTGATGCGCCCGGTGGTGCTGAAGATACTGCAGGGCGGCGCGCTTTCGCTGGAGCAGATGCGCACCACAGTGCTGCGTGAAGCGCGGCTGGCCTCTGCGATCGAGCATCCGAATGTGTGCGCGATCTATGAAGTCGGCGAGTCGAGCGACGAAGCCTACATCGTGATGCAGTATGTGCCGGGGCGCTCGCTGGATCGGTTGATTGCGCAGGGGCCGGCGAATGTGCCGCTGGTGCTTTCGGTGGGCATCCAGATTGCAGATGGGTTGAGTGCGGCGCACCAGATCGGTATCTATCATCGCGATTTGAAGCCGGCCAACGTGATGCTGACCGATGGCGGACTGGTGAAGATCCTCGACTTCGGCTTGGCGCGGCGGAAGAGCCCGGATGAGGCGGAGTTCGATCCGGCGCAACCGACGCGGCGCAAGCAGGGCGCGGTGGCAAGGACGTATTCGGTTCGCGGCGGGACGCTGGCCTACATGGCTCCGGAGCAATTTGTAACCGGACAGAGCAGCGTGCAGAGCGACCTGTTCGCCTTCGGCGTGATTCTGTATGAGCTGGTGACCGGACGGCATCCCTTTGTGCGCCCCGATGTGGAGGAGCTGCAGGGTGTGCGCGCGATTCAGTTTGCCGATCCGCCGGCGCTCAGCCCGGAGGTGCCGGCCGAACTGGCGAGCGTGATCGATCGCTGCCTGAAGAAGAATCCATCGGACCGTTATGCATCGGCGGCGGAGGTGCGCGAGGCGCTGAAGACGATCATGCGCACGAAGCACTTCGAAACCGGCATGCCCTTCGAGCTGCCAGCGAATATGCCGCCCGCGGAGCGCGAGAAGCGCTCGACCGGCATGCTGTCGATGCTGGCGGAACGCTTCCGCGAGTCGGCGGACGAGCAGGCGAAAGAGAACAGCATCCTGGTGCTGCCGTTCCGCAACTTTGGCAAGCCCGGCGCGGCGACGCA
>DASXGY010000323.1:0-6023 GCA_036488835.1 Acidobacteriaceae bacterium | reverse complement strand
GTCCAGGTCAACAAACTCGAAGGAAGCTGGGATCTTGGATACGCGCTGCATAAGCACACCCTCTCGAGCGTTTATATCGGGGATAACGAATTTGGCCGTCCCCAATTTGACACCACCCGCAGCTTCGCATTTCTCCGGCAGCCTCGCATCTGCTCGGCAACCCGGATCCCTGGCACGTGTCCTCAGAAACCGACCTGTGCCTGCCGCCGTTTGACTTTTGCACGGCTCGCCCGCAAGCTTCGCTCATGTCCAGGCGGTGGCCTACAAAGGCGATTCTGCTCACCCTTGCAACCATCCTGCTGGCGCTTCACTGGGTGTGCCTCCGCGCCGATCCCGCGCCCCGTGTCGCCCTGCTCTTCGGGCAAGACGCCTCTTCGGATCTCTACACCGACGAGGGCCTGGACAGTGCCGGCGCCATCGCCGCCGCCCGCTACGGACACTGGTATCTCCCTGGCCAATTCAATCTCACCGTCGACGCGCCGCTCTGGTCGGCCATGCTTCACCCGCTCTTTCAAGCGGAAGGGGTCCATATCGCCGCTGCCAGGAGTCTCCAGATCTGCTTCTTTGCGGCGTCGGTCCTGCTGCTCTACCTCTTCATAGAGCAGTGGCGCTTGATAGAACAGCGGCGCCCAGGTGGGCAGGCGGGCGCGGATTCGGTTGCGGCCTGGACCGCGCTGCTCCTGTCCGCGAACTTTCTGGCATTCTCGTTCAGCCGCATGGCCATCCTGGAATCCGTCTGGACATTCTTCGTCCTGGCGTCTCTGCTGCTGGCAACGCTTGCCTGCCGCAAGGCAAGCCTTCTGCTCGCCTACGCCGCCGGACTCTGCCTCGCCTGTGCCGTCCTCACCAAGTTGACGGCGCTCTTTGCCCTGCTGCCGCTCTCCGCCGTCTTCCTGCTCTATCGAACGCGCACCCGCTGGCTCGCTCTCGGCATCAGCGCGTGCGCGGGAGCAGGCACTCTCCTGCTCCCGTTCGCTTATGTCGTCGCCACCAGGTTCCCTGCAGACCATCACTACTACCGGCAGGTCAACATCGTGGCCCGCGCGGTTCACTCGCCGCTCGCGTGGCTGCACAACGTGGCGTATATCCTCGCGTCGGTCCGCTACTTCGACCTGCCGCTCTCGGCCGCCTTCCTCATCGGACTCTTCTTCTTTCGCCATCGCCTGCGTCACTGGCGCGACGAGCCGCTGGCTGTGATCTTTGGACTCTGGATCATCGGCGATCTGCTCGTCTCCAACATGGTTGCGTACTTCCCGCCGCGCTACCTGCTGAATCCGCTCTTTCCCTTTGCGGCGTTGACCGTCCTGTTTGCGGAGAATGCCCTGCGTTCCTCGCGCGCTGCGGGGCGCCTGCTCTACGGACTGCTGGTGGCTGCCGCGCTGGTCGGCACAGTGCAGATGGCAGCGCAGCTCGCACATCCGCGGTACACGCTTCAGGCCACGGCCGATTCCATTGCCGCGCAGGTTGCCGCCCGGCCATCCGCGGTCCTGATGGGCGATTTCGCCTACACCATGTCGCTCTACGCCAAAATCCAACCCATGGACGATGGCTTCGGCGTCCTGCCGCGCAGCGCTCGCATCGTCAGGGAAAATCCCGCCTTCTACCTGACCCTGGGTCCGGCCTCCCCCGACAGGCAAGCAGACTTCGCCGCCGCCTCCCGCAGACTCGCCCTGATTCGCACCTACGACGCGCTGGACAATTACGTCCGCGGCAAACAGATCTATCTCTACCGGGTCGAGAGCGCCAACTGATTGCCGGCGCGCGTCCCTAGAGCAGAATCAGCACAACTGTACCCAGCGGCGAAGATGCCGGACTTTTTTTTATCGAAAAAATCCAGCCTCACAGATGCTGCAAGGGTGTACCTATGCTCATTCCTGCTCTAGTGCCGTGCGATCACGCCCAGATCGGTTAGCCCATTGACGAAGAACTGCACCGCCAGCGCCACCAGCAGCAATCCCATAATGCGTACCAGGATGCGGATGCCCGTATCGCCCATCACCTTGCGAATGCGATCCGCGCCCACCAGCACGCCGTAGCTGGCCCACGCGGTGATCGCGATCGAGCCCAGGATGGCCACCCATTCCCATATCTTGGCTGCCTGTCCCACCAGCACCATCACGCTTGAGATGGCGCCCGGCCCGCTCAGCATTGGGATGCCCAGCGGCATAATGCCGGCATCGTCCTTCGCCGCGGCCTCTTCCGTCTCGCCAGTAGACTCCTGGGTCGGCGATCGCTTCGCCTCCAGCATGTCGATGCCGATCAACAGCAGAATCAGGCCGCCGGCGATCTCGAATGCCGGCAGCGTGATGCCGAACATCCGGAAGATCAGCTTGCCGATCAGCGCGAAGCTGGTCAGCACGATGAAGCAGGTGATCGCGCCACGCCGCGCCGTGCGGGCCCGGCTCTTCTTGTCCTCGCCCGCGGTGATCGCCATGAACGTCCCGATGGCCGCAAACGGATCTACCAGGAAGAAGATCGAAGAAAGTGCGAGCAGTGAGAAACGCACATAATCCGACTCCTTGATTTCGTGCAGAGCGGTCGTCGCAGGACCAAGGAAGAGCATTCGTTCGCGTCCTCAGGCGACATTGTCGCCCATAATCGCTTTCCATCCTGATTGAATTCCATCGCTCGCCGGTTCGCTTCCGGCTGTTCGCTTCCGGACACCTCCGGCCGCAGACGGACACTCCCCGCCCCGCCGCCGCGCGAATCCACCCTGCGTCGGTGAGATACTGGCGGCCCCTTGCGTGCAGTTCAAAAGCCTTCTGCCCGTATGCTTTGTCTGGAGGTTCAGCAATGTCCGGTCTGCTTCAGGATCTGCGCCAGGCGGTTCGCCAGTTCCGTCTCTCTCCCGGTTTTGCCGCTCTGGCGGTCATCACCCTGGCGCTGGCCATCGGCGCCAATACCGCCATGTTCACCGTGGCGGAGGATGTCCTGCTGCGGCCGCTGCCGTACGCCGATGCCGGCCGCCTGGTCCTGATCAACCCCACTAACGAGCTCCGGCCGGCCGCCTCCTCCTGGCTCAACTACCGCGATATCCGCGACCAGACCACGCATTCCTTCTCCCGCGTCGCCATTTATTCGGAAGACATCGGCGTCGTCGAAGGCAATGCCACCGCGTCGGGGCCTGCATCTGCCGTCGTCCAAAGCAATGCTCAGGGCGATGTCGCGCCTACCTCGGTTGTGTCGCCAAACGTCAGCCCCAATCTCTTCTCCATGCTTGGCGTGCAGCCGCTGCTGGGCCGCACCTTCACCGAGCAGGAGGGAGAACAGAACGGTCCCAAGGTCGTTCTGCTTTCCGAAGGACTCTGGCGCGAGGTCTTTCACGCCAACCCGTCCATCATCGGCGAGACCATCCGGGTCAACAATCAGGCGCGCACGGTCGTGGGAGTGATGCCCGCCGCATTCCGCTTCCCCGAGTCGCTGGGCAATGACATTCGTAAGGGCGTCTGGCTCCCCATGCAGCCCACGCCGCTCATGCTGAGCGAACGCGGCTATCACTTCGACTACATCCTGGGGCAGTTGCGGCCGGACGTCACGCTCGAGCAGGCGCAGGCGGAACTCGACCGCACAACCCGCAACCTGCGCGCCGCAAACAGCAAAAAGCTGCACGCGGACTTTCAGTTGCACGCCATTCCCTATCTCCAGACCGTCACCGGTGAGGTGCGCCCGGTCTTTCTCGGGCTGGTCGCTGCGCTCGGTATGGTGCTGCTCATCGCCTGCGCGAACGTCGCCAACCTCATGATCGCGCGCTGCCTCGGCCGTCAGCAGGAGTTTGCTGTTCGCTCTGCGCTCGGCGCGCCGCGCGGCCGCCTGATTCGCGGCATGCTGGTGGAAGGCGGCCTGCTCTCGGCTCTTGGCTGCGCTGTCGGCATCGCGCTCGCCTGGCTCATGCTGCGCGGCATCCAATCGCTGCCGGCGGATACCGTCCCGCGCGCGGAGTCCATCACCCTCGACTGGACGATCATCCTCATCCTCGCCGCCATCGCCACCGTCACCACGCTGCTCTCGTCCATCCTGCCGGCGATTCTGGTCGCGCGCACCCATCCGCAGCGCGCTCTGCAAACAGCATCGCGCGGACTGGGAACGCGCAGCGTCTCGAACAAGCTCACGCACGCACTGGTCATCGGCGAGGTCGCGCTCTCCACTCTGCTGCTCATCGCTACCGGCCTGCTCCTCCACACCTTGTGGAACCTGCAGCACGCCGACCTCGGCTTCACCACCGAGAGCATCACCGGCTTCACCGTGATGCCGGCCGATGCCACCGGCTTCTCCAACATGGCCGTCTCCGCCGACACCAGCAACGCACCTGTCTCGGTCGCCGTCAGCGCCTACGGACCGGTGCTCGATCGCCTGCGCAATGCGCCGGGCGTCGAGAACGCCGCGCTCGTCACCGCACCGCCGCTCTCCGGCATCAGCATGGGGACCAGCTTCCGCATCCATGGCGAGCCGCAGGACGAAGCGCACAACTACGAGGCGCACATGTCCGCGGCCAGCCCTGACTACGCGCGCCTGCTGAACACGCCGCTGCTGCGCGGCCGCATGATCGGCGAAAGCGATACCGCCACCGCGCCCTATGTCATCGTCATCAACGAAGCGCTCGCCCGGAAGGTCTTCAAGGATCGCGACCCGCTCGGCCGCCAGATCGATCTCGGCGGCAAAGACACCGGCATGATGAAGCTCTACACCATCGTCGGCGTGCTGGGGGACCAGAAGGATACGTCCATCAGCAAGCCGGCAGGGCCGATGCTGTACCTTCCCTACCAGCAAATCCCCACCACATCGCTCTTCTATCCCGCGTTGCTGAAGACCATCGTCAACATCCTGGTCAAGACGCGCGGCGATGTCGCCGTCGCACCCATCGCCCGCTCGATCTTTCATGACCAGGCGCCCGATTACGCGCTCGACAACTTCGAGACCCTCCAGGAGACGGTCCACAAGAGCAACTTCACCAACCGCCTCGGCCTTTACATCACCGGAGCCTTTGCCGCGCTGGCCGCCCTGATGGTCGTCACCGGTCTCTATGGCGTGCTCGCCCAATTGGTTGGCTACCGCCGCCGCGAAATCGGCATCCGTCTCGCGCTCGGCGCACCACGCGCCTCCGTGCTGCAGATGGTGCTGCGCCAGGGCGCTGTAATGATCGCTGCCGGCCTGGTCGCTGGACTCGTGCTCTCCGCGCTCAGCGGACGCCTGCTCTCCGGCTTTCTCTACAACGTCACCACCTCCGACGTGTGGACCTATGCCGGCGTCCTGTTCGTTCTCTGCCTCATCGGCGCGGCAGCGTCCTACATACCAGCGTGGCGCGCTTCCATCATCCCGCCCGTGGAGGCGCTGCGCGACGAGTAACCCCGCTGCGGCCGCCTGCCCTGTGCCCTCCCCTATAATCGAGAAGAACGAGACCGAGAACCCACTGCAGTGACCCCACTGCAGTCCGACCAAGGAGCATGCATGCCGATCCAGACCACGGCCAACATCTGGCACAACGGAAAACTGATTCCCTGGGAGAAGGCGCAGGTGCACGTGATGAGCCACGTGCTGCATTACGGCTCGTCGGTCTTCGAAGGCATTCGCTGTTACAAACAGCCGGAGGGCGCCGCCATCTTCCGGCTGTCGGAGCACATGCAGCGCCTGCTCGACTCTGCGCGCATCTATCGCATGGACATCCCCTACACGCTGGAACAGCTCAACGCGGCCGTGATTGAGCTGGTGGAAGCGAACGGCATTGCGCCCTGTTATGTGCGCCCCATCTCCTTCCGCGGCTATGGCGAAATCGGCGTAAACCCCAAGGGGTGCCCGGTCGAGACGTACATTGCGAACTTCCCGTGGGGCAAGTACGTTCCGGGCGATGCCGGGGCGGATGTATGCATCTCCTCCTGGAACCGGCTTGCGCCCAACACCATGCCCTCGATGGCGAAGGCTGGCGCGAACTACATGAACTCGCAGCTCATCCGCATGGAAGCCGACATCAACGGATACAGCGAGGGCATCGCGCTTGACGTGAACGGATACCTGTCCGAAGGCTCCGG
>DASXGY010000291.1:0-2390 GCA_036488835.1 Acidobacteriaceae bacterium | reverse complement strand
GAGCCAGTCGCGCCAGTGATTGCGGTGCGGTTGCTCGAGGTGTTGGGTGAGCAGGGCGTAGTTGCGGCGGTTGGCCTTCCAGGCGATGTCGAAGATGTCGCCGAAGAGCGGGACGGTGCCGATGATGACGTCCAGCGCGAGATTGACCAGCATGCGCGCGATGGTCACGTAGGGTGCGCCGCGCGCCCATGCAGCGAGGATGATGATCGAGGAGGCGAGTCCGGCGAGGATGTCGCCGATGCCGGGGATGAGGCCGATGATGCCGTCGATGCCGAAGCGGATGGAGGTTCCGGGGATGCGGAACCAGGTGTCAAGCACGCGGCTGAGCAGGTCGAGATTTTCGTCGCGGAAGAGGCCGTTGCCGAAACGGAAGCGGGAGTCGGGCGGGAGGATCTCGGGTTCGCGCTGTTTGTTTCTGCCAGTGGTGGCCATGATTTAGCGTCTTCCGGGCCGTGCTCTACGGGGGCTGGAACGGCCCTCCTGATGCTACAATCGCAGAGTTGCTACTGGCAGCGTCACGGCGGCTATAGTTCAGCGGCAGAACGCCTGACTGTGGCTCAGGATGTCGTGGGTTCGATCCCCACTAGCCGCCCCAATAAGCTCCTCATCTTCCATCATGCGCGCCCACCCGCACACCGTCTATGCCGGCACCTCTGGCTGGGCTTACGCGAGCTGGAAACCGGGATTTTATCCGGCGAAGACGCCTGCGGCGCGCATGCTGGCCTACTACGCGTCGCAACTGAACTCTGTGGAGGTGAATTTCACCTTCCGGCAGTTGCCCACGGACAAGCAATTGACAACATGGCTCGATGCAGCGCCGGAGGGTTTTCGCTTCTCCTTCAAGGCGCCCCAGGCGATTACGCACCTGAAGCGGCTGCGCGATTGCGGCGGTGCTTTGGCGGCACTCAGGGCAGCGCTCGCGCCGGCAGAGCGTGCATCCAAGCTGGGTGCGGTGTTATTCCAGTTGCCGCCAAATTTTCGAGCCGACCTGGAGCGTTTAAAAGCATTTCTGGAAGAGGCAGGGCAGCTGAAGATGCGGATGGCCTTCGAGTTTCGGCACGAGTCCTGGTTTGACGAGGCGACCTATGCGGCACTCGAGCAGGCGAATGCTGCATTGTGTATCGCGGAGAGTGACGAATTGCAGACACCGCAGCGACGGACAGCGGACTTTCTGTGCTACCGGCTGCGGCGCAGCAGCTACGGTGAAGCGGATCTGCAAGAGCTAGCCCGGCGCTTCGCCGAGGACGCGGAGCAGGGCGATGTATATGCCTATTTCATGCACGAAGATGCTCCCGACGGTCCACTGCGGGCGCGCGCAGTGTTGAAGGCGCTGGCGCCGTGACGGCGCCGCTCATCGAATCGGCAGCGAAGATTGCCGCGAGTAAAGCGCTGGCAGCGTGGCAGAGCACGTTTGCACCTCGCAAATTTCTGCGCAACGGGCACCTGCAGACGCTGGCAGGGAATTTTCTTCCCCGAAAGGCGGTGCTGCCGACTCCTGAGGATGAACTGATTGTGGTCGATCCGGCGCGTGAGAGCACGCCGCCCAGCCGCGTGCTGTGCCACACCCATTGGCAGCCGGAGGCCGGACGCGATACTGTGCTGCTGCTGCATGGGCTGGAAGGCTCGTCCGATTCACAATATGTGCGCGGCAACGCGGCTCGCTTCTACGCGGCGGGATGGAACGTGGTGCGCATGAACATGCGCAACTGCGGGGGGACAGAGCATGAATGTCCGACGCTGTACCACTCCGGGCTGTCGGGCGATGTGCTGGCTGTGCTACGGCACTATCAGCAGACGCGCGGCGCAGAGCGATGGTCCCTGGTGGGCTATTCGATGGGCGGCAACCTCGTGCTGAAGCTGGCGGGCGAGCTGGCCCAGGACGCAGCGCCCCTGCTGTGCGCGGTAGCGGGAGTCTCGCCGGTGGTCGATCTTGCGCCGTCGTCCGATGCGCTGCACGAGCCGGTGAACCGCATCTATGAGTGGAAGTTTCTGCGCGGGCTGGTGCAGCGCTACCAGTACAAGTGCGCGCTGTTTCCGCAGATATTCGATCCCAGTCGCAGCCGCGGCGTGCGCTCGCTGCGTGAGTTCGACGACCGGGTGATGTCGCCTTACTGCGGCTTCACCGGTGCGGTTGACTACTATCATCGTGCGGCGAGTGCGCGGGTTGTGGACCGCATTGCGGTGCCGACGCTGGTGCTGCATGCGCTGGACGATCCATTTATCCGCATGTTGCCGGAGACACGCGCTACGCTGCTCGCGAATCCGTACGTGCACCTGATTGAGACCGAGCATGGCGGCCACTGCGCGTTTCTTGCGCCGGCGACGGGCTATGACGGCTACTGGGCGGAGAAACTGCTCTTCGATTTTCTGCATGCGCAGGCGGAAAACCT
>DASXGY010000222.1:0-7280 GCA_036488835.1 Acidobacteriaceae bacterium | reverse complement strand
ACACAACCGATCGCACGACGGCCGCTGGGCAAGACGGGCGAGAATCTTTCGATAATCGGCTTTGGCGGCATCGTGGTGATGGATGAAGACCCGACGCAGTCGAAGAACATTGTGGCCGAGGCGGTGGATCGCGGCGTGAATTATTTCGACGTCGCGCCGAGCTACGGCAATGCGCAGGAGCGGCTGGGACCGGCGCTGGCTCCGTATCGCAAGAACTGCTTTCTGGCATGCAAGACCGAAGGACGCACGAAGGATGATTCGCGCAAGCAGCTTGAGGAATCGCTGCGGCTGCTGAAGACGGACCATGTCGATCTGTATCAGTTCCATGCACTGACCAAGATGGCCGAGCTGGACAAGGTGCTGGGGCCGGGCGGCGCGATGGAGACGATGGAGGCGGCGAAGAAGGAAGGCAAGATTCGTTACATCGGCTTCTCTGTGCACTCGCAGGAGACGGCGGTGGCAGCGATGGAGCGCTATCCGTTCGACACGGTGCTGTTCCCGGTGAACTTTGTGCTGTTTTCGCAGGCGAAGTTCGGGCCGCAGATTCTGGCGAAGGCGCAGGAGAAAAACATGGGCATCCTGGCGCTGAAGGGGATGGCGAAGACGACCTGGCCTGCCGCCGAGAAGAAGGATCATCCCGAGCCGAAGTGCTGGTATCAGCCCGCAGCATATCCGAATGAAGCAGCGCTGGGATTGCGCTGGACCCTGGGACATCCGATCACCGCGGCGCTGCCGCCGGGCGAGGAGAAGTACTTCCGGCTGGCGATGGATGTGGCGCAGAACTATAAGCCGCTGGAGCACCACGAGGAGGTGGCGCTCTTATCGGGCGCGGTGGGTGCGGAACCGATCTTTCATCTGGGGAATGATGTTTAGCACTCCGAAAATGATGTGTTGAAAAATGATGTGTGGGGGAGAGTCACACGGTAGACTCAGCGCATGGGAAATAAAAATACTGGAAAACGCGAAACCAAGAAGGCTCCGAAGCCCAAGCCGAAGGTGGAGCCTGGACGTAAACGTGAGGAGTACAGCCCTGCTCTCGGGGGACCGCCGAAGAGCTAGAGGAAAACTACCTCCCGAACCATTCGTGGTGGATAAGGCGTAACATCTGACTGCGGTGCAAGCCGCAGGAGCCGGGCCATGAAACAGCGAATTGCGATGTGGTCAGTTGTGGGCTTTTTGCTCTCGGGCTGCTGGGTGATCGTTGCCTTGATGAATCCGACTGCTCTCGGAAAGCCGGCTGCAAGGACTCTCGCTGTTTTCATACAACCGATTGCGCTCGTTAGTTTTCGCTTCCATGTCCCGATGCACTTTCTTGAGGTAATGATCGCGAATGCCGCTACGTATGGGCTGATCGGTCTGATGGTGGAGACGCTACGGCGACAGCTGCATCACGCGAGATGACCCATGCACCCCGTCGCGCTCGATGCCGACACATTAACACCACTTTCACGGCGGCCTAGCCTAATAAATACAATGGCTCGGATTGGGAATCGCGCTACTAGTGGGCGCGGTGGGGCGCTATTGAATCATCGTCGGCAACTTGCAGTTGCGATTCTCGCCATCGCTCTATGCCCCATCGCGGGAGTGGCAGCGGATTCTGTAGAGTCGCAGGCACAGGCGGCGGACCTTGCCTGGCTGGCGATGGTCGATCAGGGTAAGTACGCGCAGAGTTGGGAAGCCGCGTCCGATTCCTTTCAGAGTGCGATGAAGAAGGCAGACTGGGAGCGGGCACTCGATCATGTCCGCTCGCCTCTCGGAAAGGTCGTGAAGCGGAAGGTATCGACCTCGAATTACACGACAAGTCTTCCCGGGGCGCCGGATGGTCAATACGTGGTGACCTCATTCAGCACACAGTTTGAGCATAAGTTCTCCGCGCAGGAAAGAGTGGTCGCTATGCGCGGTCAGGACGGAAGCTGGCGCGTGACGGGTTACTTCATTCGATGACCGGCATGACCAGCGCGCAGCCGTTTTCAAATTCGCGAGAGATGCCGGGTGGGCGGCGGTGCTTTGTTGACACCCTTCCGACCTCGACCTAGTCTAATAAGTACGATGACTCGGGTTGGTTCACCCATGCGTGCCTGTTGCTGCTGCTGTTTCTGCGGCCGGGCGCGGGTGTGCTGTCCGACGGGCATCGAATAAGTTTCGACGATCCGCGACGCAAGACTTGAGACCCACCCGCAGATGCTGCCGGTGGGTCTTCGTATTTCCGGCGGCACGTTCCCAGCAGAACGACATTCAGCAGACTACGAAAGGTTGACTGACCATGAGCACATTTGCAGAGACGACGACCGAGACGGCCCGGCTGCCCCGCCTGGGTGAGACGGCTCCGGACTTTACCGCGAAGAGTACGCACGGCGAGATCCGGCTGAGCGACTTTACATCGAAGGGCAAGTGGGTCCTGCTCTTCTCCCATCCGTCGGACTTCACGCCGGTATGCACTACGGAGTTCGTGGAGTTCGCGCGGCGCTGGCCGGAGTTCGATGCGCTGGGGGTGCAGTTGATCGGCGTATCCATCGACAGCGTTTACTCGCATATCGCCTGGGTGCGGGACATCGAGGAGCATACCGGCGTGGAGGTGAAGTTCCCTGTGGTGGCCGATCTGGACCAGAAGGTGGCGCGACTCTACGGCATGGTGCATGAGGCCGCCGCCGACACGGCGACGGTACGCGCCGTCTTTGTGATCGACCCCAAGCAGAAGGTGCGGACGGTGGTCTACTACCCGATGCAGCTGGGTCGCAGCATCGATGAGCTGCTGCGCATTTATCAGGGACTGCAGACAGTGGACGCGAACGGCGTGAGCTGCCCGGCGGACTGGAAGCCGGGCGAAGCAGTGATTGTGCCGGCGCCGGCGACCCAGGCCGACGCGTACAAGCGCACCAACGGCGGCGGCGCAGGACTGGACGTGAAGACCTGGTACCTGTCAAAGAAGGAACTGGAAGTGAAGCCGCTGGTAGGTTCGAAGAACTAGGACCGGCCGAGACTGGCCGTCCGGGCGATTGCGCCCGCGGCGCGTTGGGTTCGCTTCCCTCGCCTCGGTCGGGGTGACGGAACGTCTCTTCAGACGCATTCAGCCGATGCTGGTACGGTATACGGGGAGTGGCGCAGGCATGCGCTGCTTCCCGTTTGTGCGTTCCGAGGCCGAGCATGATCGTCCGCTCCAAATCCAACTGGTGGACTCTGCTGTTTGTGTGGCGGGGCTCCATGATGAAGCAGATGCTGCCGCAAATGTTGATTGTGGCGGCGCTGAGCGTGCTGGCGGTGTGGACCGAGGGCACGATCTTCAAGCACAAGGTGCCGCTGAACGCGACGCCGTTCACGCTGGTGGGCGTGGCGCTGGCGCTGTTTCTGGGCTTTCGCAACAGCTCGTCTTACGACCGCTGGTGGGAGGGGCGCAAGCTCTGGGGCGCGTTGGTGAACACCATGCGCACGCTGGCGCGGCAGGTGCTGACCATGACTGGCGACGTGCCCGACGCAGCGAAAGACAAGCGTGAATTTATCGATATGCTGGTGGCTTTCACCTACGCGATGCGTGACCAGTTGCGCGGCGATGTTTTTGCGCGCTCGGCGGAGCTGCTGCCGCCGGCGCTGGCTGAAGAAGTAGATCGCGCGCGCTACAAGCCGTTCATCATTCTGCGTGGGATGGGCGAGTGGGTGTCTGCGCGGTACAAAGAGGGCGCCTTCGGCGAGATCACGATGACGGCAATCGACCGCAATCTGGTGGAGCTATCGAACATTCTCGGTGGATGCGAACGCATTGCAGCGACGCCGGTTCCCTTCGGCTACTCGGTGATGATCCACCGCGTCGTCTACTTCTATTGCGCGCTGCTGCCGTTTGGGCTGGTGGACGCGATCGCATGGATGACGCCCGCGGTCGCGTTGGTGATGGCGTACTCATTCATTGCGCTGGATTCGCTGGCCGCAGAACTGGAGATGCCGTTTGGCCGCGATGAAAATGGCCTGGCGCTGGATGCGATCTCGCTGAATATCGAGCTGAGCATCCGCGAGATGAGCGGGGAGCCGCTGGAGAAGAAGCCGCTGCAGCCGGTGATGTACGTGCTGCACTAGGTGCTGGCCGCACGGGCGGACGCACTCACGTGCGTTTTTGCGAGGGCGCTCCCGTTGGTCGCCGCCGTTGGGGGTACTGATCTCTGACGGTTCACTGCACATGTGAGGGTATGCATAGACAGCGAAAGGGACGGCCGAGGCCGTCCCTTTTGCGATGCTGCCGAATGGTTTAGAGAGGCTGAACGTTCTCTGCCTGCCAGCCCTTGGGGCCCTTCACCACGTTGAACTGAACTGCCTGACCCTCTTGGAGGGTGCGGAAGCCCTGTGCCTGAATGGCGGTGTGGTGAACGAAAACATCTTCACCGCTCTGGCGGCTGATGAATCCAAAACCCTTGGCGTCGTTAAACCACTTCACTGTTCCCTGTTCCATATTCCTTTAGTCCTTTACTGCTGAGTTGTGACGCTGAATTCAAGATCGGTCTCGGCAAGTAGAGAACTGCAGATACAGAACTAGCAAAACCTGTCCAATTCGAACGCTCCCTGAGTATACAACGGAAGGGGTTCGCTTCGACATTACTTTTGTAATAACAAAACGGAGTTCGAATGAACTCCGGGTCTGCGCGAGGCAGGCGCCAAATCGGCTTTTGCAGGGGGAATTCCGGGCGAATCAGTCCTCCGGGGCGATGGCGTAGTAACCCTTGCGGGACTGCACCTTGAGGGCCTCCTCACGCTGGCGGCACTGGATCTCGACCTTGCGATAGGTGCCGTCGGTTTTGGCGTTGGTAGGGGTGTAGCTGGCTACGTACTGGGTGCGCAGCTCGTCTTCGATCTGCTGGAAGGCGGCTTCGAGCTTCTTGCCGTTGTTGCCCACATCGATCAGGCGGCCGCCGGTCTGATCGGCAAGCTGATGCATGACCGAGTCGCCGGTGTAGCCGATGGAGTACATGCCGCCGCCGTAGAAGCTGCGATCCGCGATGAGCAGCACGTAGACCATGGAGTTGGCCTTCTGGGCGGCCTCGACAGCGTCGCGCAACTTGGCGCGGGAGCCCTGGTCCTCGCCGTCGGTGAGCAGAATCATCGCCTTGCGGCCGGTCTCGCCGGCGAGCTTGTCGTGTGCGACCTGGACCACGGCGTCATAGAGCAGGGTCCCACGGGGCGAGCCGGTGGGCAACGGACCGGTGGTGATGCCGCCGGTGCCGACGTTGATCTGCGCCTGGTTGAGGTCATGGGCCAGCGCGCTGGCGTTGGAGGTGAAGTCGGAGAGCAGGTTTATGTCCACGTCGAAGGTGACGAGGAAGGCCTGGTCCTTCTGCCGCAGGATGCGCTTGAGAAAGTCCCCGCCTGTCTGCTGCTCGAGGGGCAGGACATTTTGCTGGGAGCCAGAAGTGTCGAGCAGAATGCCGAGGGTGAGCGGCTGGTCGACCTCGGCCGTGAAGTTCTTGAGCTTCTGGGGCTGCTTGTCCTCAAAGACCTGGCAGTCGTCGCGGGTGAGGTGCGGGATGAGCAGGTTCTTCTTGTCGCGAACGTCGAAGTAGAGGGAGACCAGGTTGACGTTCTGGCGGAAGGTGGCGACGGACTGCGAGGTGTCGTCGTTGCCGTTGGGATCGCCGGGCATGCCCTGGGGCGCCGCATCGGGCGACGGGGCGGACTGCGCATGAAGACGTGCGGCGGGCAGGGCAAATGCAGCGCAGAGGAGCAGGAGCGAGAGGACACGGGACATGATCGTCTCCTATTAGACGATAGCGCGAGCCGGAGGGCGAGCGGGCAAGACAAAAGCAGACAACCGCAGAATAAACGCAGACGATAGTGCGTGAATTGTCTTCGGGCGGTGATCCTGTCATTGTCCGGCTTACTCTGCGTCAGATAGCTGAGTCTCTCTGGTAGGCTGACAATTGATCTTTAGGCCGCGGACATCGCGACACTGCATCTATCCCGATACGCATACTGCGTAGGCGATACGCAGGCGGGATAACCCCGGAAATGGTTGTGGAGGAGCTTTGGGCGGAAAGCAGTGGGCATGGAGTTTGGTAGCAGCAGTTTCCCTGACGGGACTGGCAGTGAGCGCAGCACAGCAGAACGGCAGCGGCTCGCTACCCGATGGCCCCGGCGCGCAGCAGAGTACCTCTGGCTCGCAGACGGGTGCCCAGACAAGTAGCACCGCGGGGAGCGATTCGCAGCAGAGTGTGCCGGATGCGCCCAGCGCGACGTCCGGTGAGGGCACGGACAACCTGCGGAACCTGACCCGGCAGGTAGCTCCGGGCAAGGCCTCGCAGCCGGATCAAGACCAGGTGCAGGCACCACCGCCGCCGCAGACCAATGCGCCGAATCCGGATGGGCCGCCGCAGCAGGAGGCGCCGTACGTTCCGAAGACTCCGGAGGAGGGGAAGCAGTTCGTCCTGCACGCCAATACCACCTACATTCCGGTACCGGTGACGGTGCTGGACAAGAACCATCACCAGGTGGCCGGGCTGACCTACCGCGACTTCCGCATATACGAGAACGGGCAGCGCCAGCATATCGCCTACTTCAGCGTGGACCCGGTACCGCTGTCGGTGGCCTTCGTGATTGACCAGAGCATGCCCAAGGACACGATGAAGAAGGTGAATGACAGCCTCTCCGCAATCCAGGGTGCGTTCACACCGCAGGATGAGGCTGCGGTGTTCACCTTCGGCAACGGCGTGACGGAGCAGACGACATTTACCGCGACGCAGGGAGATCGCCTGCCGATGGTGTTGGAGCGCTCCAAAAAGGAAGGCACCGAGATGGGCGGGCCCGCCGTAGGCGGCCCGATGGGCATGACAGGCCCGACGATCAACGGCAAGGCGGTGGATCCGAATGTGAATGGCACCGCTCGGCCGGGCTATGACTTCAATCTTCCGCACGAGACGCATACGCTTTCCGACGCGATCCTGGCCGCGGGAAAAGAGCTGCAGACGCGGCCCAAGGAGCGCAGGCGCGTCATCTACGTGATCAGCGATGGCAAGGACATGCGGTCAAAGGCAAGCGTGCGCGAGGTGATCCGCTTCCTGCAGGGCAATCAGGAGACGGTGTATGGGACGATGGTGGGTGACGCCGCGACATGGGGCATCGGCTATCTGGATCGGGTGCACCTGCCGCTGATCCCGCAGGAGAACGTGCTGCCCCGCTATGCCAATGCGACCGGCGGCGTGCTGGAGGCGCAGTTCTCCGCTGAAGGCATGGAGCGCAGCTTTGCCACCATCGCCAAGGAGATTCGCACGCAGTACACGCTGGGCTTCTACAGCCATCTTCCAACG
>DASXGY010000218.1:0-6277 GCA_036488835.1 Acidobacteriaceae bacterium | reverse complement strand
GAGCTCGGCATTGGAAAAGAAGCCCTCCTCCGGCTCGATCCGGGACCACTCCAGCGAGAAGCGATAGGTATTGAAGCCAAGATCGGCCACCATGCCGATGTCCTGCGGATACAGGTGGTAGTGATCGCAGGCATCGCCCGAAGGCTCCTTGAAGATCGTCCCCGGCAGATATTCCATCATCCACAGATCGGTGTTCGTGTTGTTGCCTTCTACCTGATAACTGGCTGTGGCGCAGCCCCAGAGGAACTTATCCGGAAAGGATCGGCTCTTGTCTGCAACCGTCGCAGGGGGCGCCTCCGCGGTTTGCGCAAACGCCAACTTTCCCAACCCGCTTACGACCACAGCCGCCGAAGCCTGCAGCAGTAGTGAGCGCCGTGACATCGCCTTCGTCGCCGACCCGGTCACAGACCGCCCTGCATCGCTCATCTAGATCTCCTTGCTCCGCGGCCCTTGGATCTGGCAGAAGATCGTCGCCGGGGCACGAAGAATCATAAGGCCTGGCCAATCAGGATCATCGAGGCGGGCAAGGTTGGAGCGCGGGCCCGATTCAATGAGCATGAGACACCCGGGTTTCGCCCGTTCTTCCTACCCATCCCCACCCCCCTCCCCGGTGCGGGAGGCCTCCTTGTAAGCTTTTTCCTTTCAGCGGTTTAAGTCTTCTCCGGACGGCTAAAAATGTCATTCTGTTGGAGTTAGCGGTAAATATGTCCAGCCATTGGACTTAGGGATGCCTGCAATACAAAAGCCACCGCACGGGATTCCGCAGGGTGGCTCTGTTTCTAAATTCGGTCTACTTCAAGCATAGCAATTCGTGAGGAGTAAACCGGCAGGTTTTTGCGGATGGCGGAACGACGGTCCAGTTTGGAACTTGAGGTTTAATCCATGGGGTACTGCACCGTCGGGTACGCCTCCATGGCTGTTGCGTCCAGCTTGAAGCAGTGGTGGCCGGCGGGGTGGATCCATTGTCTTTGTCCCGGGGGAAGGTCGCTGCGTTCGCTGCTGCGCGCGAAGTTGGCGCAGAGTTCGTACTGGCTTCCCTGCCGGGGATGGTAGTCGTAGGGCACGCGGGTGATCGGGTCTACGAACGCGTTTGCGGATGCATTGCCGGGAAGTTGATCGAGGTTGGGTGGGAGTTGCGAGGCGTGCGAGGACCAGTAGTTTTTGATCTGGCTGGTGAGCTGGAAGAGTTGCTGGACGCGCTGCGCGTCGGCGCGAAACTGACGCTGCCTGGCGGGCGAGCCCAACTGCCAGAAGCCGAGCACGAGCATGAGGGCAACGATCGCCGAGCTGAGTGCAGCCATCCTGCGGTCGCGGCTTTGCCGGGCGGGCGCGGTATCCGTCCTGCGGAGGCCGCTGAAGTAGTGGAAGAAGACGCCGCCGGAGAGCGCCAGCACGACAAGCGCTTTGAGAACGAAGCGCGAGGTGAGCTCGCCGCGCAGCAGATGGGTGAGTACGGCTATGAGGTCGCCCATGAGAACGCAGGCGGCGATGACCAGGGCGAGATACGTGAGCCATTTGCGGACGGAGGATTCGAGCTTTTCCGGGTGCTGCGCCGCTTCGCCCGCGACGGTGCGGGAGATCAGCAGGTAGAGCGGGAAGGCAACGATGAGCGCGGCCAGAGACGCAGTGATGGCGTAGGAGTCGTAGCTTTGCTGGTAGCCGAAGAAAAGCGGATCGGCGATCCAGCGATCGATGAGGGCAAACGCGAGGCAGCCGAAGGCGATGGTCCATGTCGCCAGGGTGGCGAAGATGAGCAGGTAGAAGAAGGCATCCTTGGCAGAGGCTACGGCTGCGGCAGCCCGTCGCGGAACTTCGATTCCGGTGAGGCGCTGATAGTGGACGGCGAGCGCGTCGTAGACTTCTTTCTCCGGCCAGCCGCGCGCAGTGAGGATACCGACCAGTGCATCGTGGGGAATGCCGGCAGCGAGGGCTTTCTCGATGAACTCGGCGATGCCAGGGCCTGTGGGCACGATCAAAGTTGTACATCATTTTGCGGAGGAGGCGATGAGAAAGCACTTCGGTGCCGCTCATCAGGCGATTCAATGCTTGAGGCGTTCTATTGCCGGGTGTCGGGATGCCGGGTGTCGGGATGCCGGGTGTCGGGATGCCGGTTCTGGGGGAAGCGGTGGACGCTTTCGGCCACATTTTCCTCGAAGACCAAGTGGGAGAGCTACACTTACCGCACCCCAATCCTTTTCTGAGAGCAGCCCATGATTCGCAGCGCCCTTCGCAGGTTTTCGGCCTCGCTTGTTTTCACTTTGGCTGTTGCCTCTGTTTTCGTTTTTCCCGCGGCAACGTCCTTCGCTCAGACAGCGACGAAGAAGGTCGTCAAGACGCAGGACGATCTACCGCGATTCAACTACGCCATCGCAGGCACGGTGACGGAGCTGCTGAATTCCGACGACGCGACGTTCAACGCCTTTGCTGCCAAGGTGCAGCGCGATGTCGACTCTGTCCTGAACGATTACGACATCCAGGATCACGCCACGCTGCGTGGGCTGCTGGCGGTCCGGCTGCAACTCCAGCTCCTTGCCGGCAACCAGGACAAGGAGGCGCTGGAAACGCTGGCAAAGATTCGCGATCTGGAGGATAAGCCCGACGCGAAACTGCTGAGCGGACTCCAGACCAGGGCGCGGATAGAAGCTCGCATGGCCACCGGCCAGAGCTCCGGCGCAGCGTATGAGCAGGCCTTTGCGAAGGCTTACGCGTCCAGCTTGAGGCCGCTGCCCTGGTCCGTCGTCGGCAATCGCATCAAGGAGACCAAAAGCAGTGCAGAGATTGTGACGCCTGCACTGGTTCTGGGCAGCGTGAACGCCAGCATGGAGCCGGGCGTGGCGAAGACGCATCAGCTGAGCAATGATCTGGCCTGGGAGCTGATCGGGGACCGCATCGAGCTAAAACAGGTGCTTCCGCTGAAAGCTTCGACCGTTGCGGTACTGACGCAGGAAGTGGCGGCGAACAACGTGCAGAAGCCGGATATCTGGGAGGCCCGCGAGGTCACGCTTACCGAAGCGGACAAGCTGACTCCGGTGAAGGTGGCCATCTGGGACTCGGGCTCCGATCTGTCACTGTTCGCGGGGCGGGTTTACACCGATCCCCACCCCGGGCCGCAGGGTGATCCGCACGATCTGGCATTCGATCTGAAGGGCTTTCCCACGCATGGCTACCTTCTGCCGCTGGACGGACAGCAGACAGAACAGTATCCGGGGATACGCGATGAACTGAAGGGCTTTTCCGACTTGCAGCTTTCCATCGACAGCCCGGAAGCCACGGCGCTGAAGCAGAAGCTGGCGGGGATGTCGGCCGCGCAGGTTCCCGCGTTCCTCGAGCAGCTGGAGTTCTTCGGCATCTACTCCCATGGAACGCATGTGGCGGGCATCGCTTCGCGCGGCAACCCGGCTATTCGTCTTGCAGTGGGCCGCATCACCTTCGACTGGCACAACATCCCGCTGGCTCCGAGTGAAGAGCTGAGCCGGCGCCAGGCCGAGGATTATCGCGCCTATGTGGACTGGTTCCGGTCGAACGGGATTCGCGTGGTGAACATGAGCTGGGGCGGTGGTCCGCAGGATGACGAAGCGGCGCTGGAGAAAAACGGCATGGGCAAGGATGCGGCGGACCGAAAGGCGATCGCGAAAAAGCTGTTCGCGATCGAGCGCGAGGGTCTTTACAACGCGATCCAAAGCGCGCCGGATATTCTCTTCATTTGCGCGGCTGGCAATGCCGACAGCAACAGCAGCTTTATCGAAGACATCCCGTCCTCGTTCAAGCTGCCCAATGTGCTGGCTGTGGGCGCAGTAGACCAGGCCGGCGACGAGGCCAGCTTCACCAGCTATGGCGATACGGTTCTGGTGGACGCCAATGGATACGAGGTGGAGTCCGTGCTGCCCGGCGGCGCCAAAGTTCGCTTCAGCGGAACTTCCATGGCATCGCCCAATGTCGTCAATCTAGCGGCCAAGCTCATCGCGCTCGATCCCAAGCTGACACCGGCACAGACCATTCACCTGATCGTCGCGGGAGCGACCCCGAGCGAAGATGGCCGCCGCCATAACATTGATCCGAAGCGCTCCGTGGAGCTGCTGCGCCAGACGCAGAGCGGCCTGTAATTGGAGCGGCGGATGGCGGGCGACCGATCGCGCCGGCTGCTGGCTCACTTCACAGAAGTTGGGACTGGATGAGGGCTTCGATTTTGTTCCACACGCTGGGATCGTTCTCGATCTCGATGTGCGGCTTCATGAAGGCTCGTGCGTACCACGGGTATCTGTCGCAGGAGACCGGATTTTCTTTGTAGGCTGACTCGAAGTTTCCCAGGATGGTGGTCTGCTTGGGGTCCATTGCCTGGATGCGGCTGCGGCCATGCAGAAAGCCATCCGACTGATAGAAGTTGATAGCTTGACGGACATTGGGCGGGATGAGTCCGTCGTGCTCATTGAATTTCTGGACGCTGTCCACCTGAATGGTGAGCAGCACAGGGATATTGAGCTCGTTCAGGCGACGGGCGAGGGCGATGGTCTCCGATGCTCCCCAGCTGTGGCCGTAGATGACAATGCGGGCGGCATTTCTTTCGCCGGCGTTGAGGCAGCCGTTTTTGTCCTTGTCCAGAAGATGGAGCACGGTTTCCAGGGCGGCGCGGTGGTCGCGATTCGCGAAGACGGCGGCGTGCAGCCTGAGCGGGTAGCGCTGCTGGAGGTCGTCGGCCATGAGCGCTTCTCTGTGAACGAGATCATTGGCGCGCACACTGCCGCCCATAAACCCAATGACGATGAGTTGCTGGGAGGGCCGGGAGGAGGCTCGATCCAGATTCGGCACACTAACACGCGCAAGCAGCTGCGACGCAACCGCACCCTTTGGGGCGGGACAGGTGGCCAGCATATCTTTCGCATGCGCCGCAGGACACACAGAGAGGCAAAGGGCAAGCAGCCATGCGGGCGATGCAGGCCCGCAGAGGCTTCGGAGACGCGCCCGGCGAGATGATCCGCGCGGCATAGTCATTCATCACCGCCTGATGCCCACTTTACTCTTACGGGTGGGGCTCTGGGGCGCGCCTCAAAAGGGGATGAGCGGTGCCTGGAGTACCTCCGCGAGGCCCCGACGCATCTTTCTGTGCAGCCTGTTCGGGGCAGCTGACTGGGCAGCTGATCGGGCTGTTGATCGGGCTGTTGAGTTGGCGCGGTGGCAGAGATGCCGAAGAAGCACTGGAGTACGGATGCGGAGCGCATTGAGGCGCATCGGGAGTTTTTTGCGCGCCTGGTTGCGACGCGGGCCGGTGTTCCTGCGGATGGGGAGCTGGCGGCTGCGTTTCGGTCGACGCCGCGGGAGCGCTTTGTGGGCGGGCCGCCGTGGCGGATATTGACGCGGCATGGCTTTGTCGAGGCGCCTCATAACGATCCGGCGTTTTTGTATCAGGATGTCGTGGTGTCGCTTGACGCGGATGGCTTGAACAACGGAGAGCCTTCGCTGCACGCAATGTGCATTGCCACGCTGCGGCCGCAGAAGGGCGAGCGGATTGTGCATGTGGGCGCAGGCACCGGATACTACACGACCATCCTGGCGAAGCTGGTGGGCGAGCGTGGCGTGGTGGATGCGTACGAGATTGAGCCGGGGCTGGTGCGGCGCGCGGCGCAGAATTTGGCAGAGCTGCCGCAGGTGCGGCTGCATGCGCGGAATGGCGCGGAAGGGCCGTTGCCGGCGTGCGATGTGCTGTACGTGAGTGCAGGCGCGACCGCTCCGCCGGCAGTGTGGCTGGATGCGCTGAAGGCGGGAGGGCGGCTGCTGTTTCCGCTGACGCCGGAGGATGGCGCAGGCGCGATGCTGCTGATCACGCGGACCGACGGCGATGTGTACGCGGCAAAGTTTCTGTTTCAGGCGCAGTTTGTCGGATGCATGGGGGCGCGGGATGCCAAAGAAGGGGAGCGGCTGGAGGAGGCATTTCGTAACCGCAACTGGAACAAAGTGAAATCGCTGCATCGGAACAACGCGCCGAGGGAGAGTTGCTGGCTGGCAGGACGGGGCTGGTGGCTTTCTACGGAGGCGCCACCGGCGACGCGGCCATGAACAACTGCCGATGGAGCTGGGCTTGCTGCTGACCCGAAGCGGATAGGGATGGTGTGTCTGTGGGGATGGCCGGAGGCTGCGTGAGTGGCGACGTTTTTAACGACGCGCGTTTCCCTCCATCGAGGCGAGAAAGGTGTCGACAGTGTAGTTGACCCACGCCAGACGCTCTGCCCTGGATGCCGCGATGGGGGATCGGATACCGAGGTTGGAGCGCAGGCTGGCTTCG